>CAKRPS010000021.1 GCA_934385475.1 uncultured Lachnospiraceae bacterium
TTTGTCCTGTCTGTACTTTGTTCAAAAATAATCTTGGTGTTCGTGTATTCCATATCGATCTCCCCTTATAGCTCGCAGTACACGTATGTTCTATTTTATTTTAGCATGTGTTCTTTTTATTTTCTACCCTCTACATGCGAAACATGTCCCATGGATATTTCTCTCCGAGTCCCATATTGATCAATTCTCCCATCTGCTCATCCAGATCATCCGTAGGGTGATAAAATCTGAGCATATGATGCAGGCGCCTTAGCCTTTCATCCTCCAGCTCTTTGTCCTCCAGCTCCTCCATCACCTTCTGATGCAAATCCTTCATATTCTCGTAATCTCCCGGAAACAGAATACCTGTCTGATTTACGATCAGCCCAAGCGCATAGGCAAGCTCATAATTTCCCGTTATCACGCTGGTATCATTTTTACATTTGATGATGACTGCCTGTCTGGCAAGTGACGGAACCATAATAATCTCCATTTCTGCGCACGCTTTTGCGCTTGTCTCTCTCTTTTTGGGTTCTGCGATTTTCCTCGTCGCCATAACAAAAAATCCCGAAATCTTTTCGGGACGACCATCACAAACCGTTTCTCATTGCATGCAAAAAGCGGGTGATGGGAATCGAACCCACGTATCCAGCTTGGAAGGCTGGTGTTCTACCATTGAACTACACCCGCATGAAAAATTATTATTTTTTGGAACTGTTAAAAGATATCATGAATTTAAATAAATGTCAAGGGATTTTCTGCAAAACTTCTTTTTCCGTTGAAAATACTTTCTATAGATATTAAGATATAAGTAACCACATGAGCTGACAAAAAGCAAACTCATTGTCTAAATAAGCCTTGTAAAGGCAATTTGCGAATGGGGTTCTGAATAGTTAAGAATCACTCAAGAACTAACAGGAGAAGATATTCATGCAGATTATCACAGGTCAGTCCATTTCATCCGAGATTGCTATCGGGATCATCCGATTTTACCGTCATAAAAAAAATATCATCCAGGCGGCCGTGACCGACAATCCTGAGGCCGAGCTGTCCCGCTATCAGGTAGCCTACCAGACTTCTATGGAACAACTGCTGCACCTGTATCAGAAAACCCGTGCACAGGTGGGCTCCAAAGAAGCGGAAATCTTTGAAATGCACCGCATGCTTCTCTCTGACAGACAATTTCATCAGGCAATCATCAGTTCTATTCTGGAAAAGCACAAAACCGCCGAGTACGCCATTTACAGTGTCGGCGAAGAACTGTGGGAGCGTTTTCAGAATATGGATGACCCCTATCTGCAAGCCCGCGGAGCAGACATTCAGGATGTCGCCAACCGGCTTCTGTTCGTGCTCTCCGGCAAGAAAGAAAGTTCTCTTGATACCTCAGACCCCTTTATTCTGATGGCAGAGGATCTGTCTCCAAGTGAGACCGTACAGATAAGGACCGACAGACTGCTTGGTTTTATCACCCGGCAGGGAAGTCCCTACAGCCACACGGCAATCCTCGCCAAGACCATGAATGTCCCTGCCCTGATGCACATTGCCATTGATGAAGCCTGGGATGGACACCTTGCCATTCTGGATGGTGCAAAGCAGTGCGTTTATCTGGACCCGGAGCCGGAACTTGTCGAGAAATACCGGGCACTTCAGGAGTCCAGAAAACAGGAACGTCAGCAGCTTCTTACCCTGAAAGGTCTGCCCTCAGTCACTTCAGGCGGTCAGAGGGTAAAGCTTTATGCCAATGTAAACGCCCCTTCTGATGTTACTTCCGCGATTGCCCAGGATGCAGAGGGAATTGGTCTGTTCCGCTCAGAATTTCTTTATCTGAACACGCAGGAATATCCGGACGAGGAAAGACAATATCAGATTTACCGTCGTGTTCTGGAACAGATGCAGGGCCGTCCCGTCACAATCCGTACCCTGGACCTTGGCGCAGACAAAAAAAGTCCCTATCTGGCTCTGGAGCCGGAAGAAAATCCTGCTCTCGGTTACCGTGCTATCCGGATCTGTCTGACCCAGCCGGAAATTTTCCGTGTGCAGCTGCGCGCTCTTCTCCGTGCCTCCTACCATGGACAGCTCCATATTCTGTTTCCGATGATAACCTCTCTGTGGGAAATACAGAAGATCAAAGAATTGCTTGAGGAATGCAAAAAAGAACTTGCCACAGAAAACATTCCCTGTGGCAAGCCGATACTTGGTATTATGATTGAAACGCCTGCCGCCGTGATGGTCGCTCCTGAACTGGCTAAAGAGGTCTCCTTCTTCAGCATCGGAACCAACGATCTGGCACAGTACACTTTGGCCCTTGACCGCAACAACGCAAGACTTCATCCCTTCTACGACGCGCATCACCCGGCCCTGCTCCGTATGCTTCACATGACCGTACAGGCAGCCCAAAGGGAAAATATCCCTGTCTGCGTCTGTGGGGAAGCCGCATCTGATCCGTCTCTGACCAGAATATTTCTCGAGGAAGGAATTCAGACCCTCAGTGTAACACCGGGCGCTATCCTTCCCCTTCGAAAGTACATCCGGGAATCACTGTGATGCCCCATACTTTCGGTACAGTTCTTCCAACTGCTCACGATCCTGCGCAGAGACATTGTTTTGCAGATATTCTTCCACTTCTGCCATAGACTCCTGGTTGATGCCATCTCCCACAATTTCCATACAGTCAGAGATGGTATCGCCGTCTGCATATTTCCCGATAATTTCCTGTGCCTTTTCCTTATCCTCTTCATCCATATTCTGAATGACTTCTTTGGCTTTTGCGGCGGCATCCGGATCACCGGAGCTCTCCAGCGCCTTCTCTACAGCCTGCTCCATGACCTTCTCTGTCACCTTTTCCGTCACCTTGTCTGTCACAGCCTGCGGAAGAATGGAACCTGATCTTTCAAACAAAGTTCCCTTCACAAGCCCCACCAGAACGAAAAGACAGCACACGATGAGCAGACACAGGAAAAAGATTTTTCCCATGCCTCTCTTTTTCTTCCTTGTCCTCTGCCTACGCCTTCTGCTCATACGATTTCCCTTCTATTTTGCCTGCACCAGTGCTACCGTCTGTCTCGCAATGGCAAGCTCCTCATTGGTCGGAATCACCATCGTCGTAACCTTGTCACCCTCGGCGGAAAGAATAACCTCCTCGCCACGGATTTTGTTTCTCTCAGGATCAATGCCCGTTCCCAGAAAGCCGATGTACTGGCCAATCAGAGCACGTACCTCCGCATTGTTCTCTCCGGCACCTGCGGTAAAGACGATCACATCTACCCCATTCATAGCCGCTGCATACGCTCCAATGTATTTTCCTACGCGGTAAGCATACGCCTCCAGTGCCGTCTTCGCTGTCTCATTTCCTTCTGCTGCAGCTCCGGCCAAGTCTCTGAAATCACTTGACAATCCACCGGACAGTCCCAGTACACCTGACTTCTTATTGCAGATATTGATGATCTCCTCAGCGCTGACACCTTCCTTTTCTGCAAGAAAAGTGATGATCGCAGGATCAAGATCACCCGAACGAGTTCCCATGATCAGTCCCTCAAGAGGGGTAAGTCCCATTGATGTGTCCACAGACTCTCCATATTTTACAGCCGACACCGAAGCGCCGTTGCCAAGATGGCAGACAATGATCTTCAGCTCCTTGATATCTTTTCCCAGAATCTCAGCGGCACGTTTCGATACAAAATCATGGCTCGTTCCATGGAATCCATACCGTCTTACCTTATAATTCTCATAGTAGGACAGCGGCAATCCGTACAGATAAGCCTTCTTCGGCATGGTCTGATGGAATGCGGTGTCAAAAACACCGACCATCGGGACATTCGGCATGATCGCCTTACAGGAACGGATTCCGATCAGATTCGCCGGGTTGTGAAGAGGTGCAAGGTCGTTGCACTCCTCTATTGCTTCCATGACCGCATCATCCAGGATCACGGAGGAAGCAAACTTCTCTCCACCGTGTACAATTCTGTGTCCAACCGCATCAATCTCTTCAAGCGACTGGATCACACCGCATTCCTGATCTGTCAGCTTCTCGATCACAAGTCTGACTGCCACCGTATGATCCGGCATCGCTACCTCAGTTTTTACCTTGCTCTCCCCTGCTCTCTGATGAGTGATCGCACTTCCATCGATTCCGATACGTTCACACAGTCCTTTTGCCAAAACCTCTTCCGAATCACTGTCAATCAACTGGTATTTCAGAGAAGAGGACCCACAATTTATTACTAATACCTTCATAGTCTGTTCCTTCCTTAACCGATTTTAATATGCTCTGCCCCAGTAAACCATCTTCTTAGCCGGTTTTCCGCAGCATACACAGGTATCTGCCAGATTCTCCTGCTCAAACGGCATACAACGGCTGGTAACTGCCAGTTCCTCTTTGATCTGATCCTCACATGCCTGATCGCCGCACCACATTGCCTTCACAAAGCCGGATTTCTCTGCAAAGATCTTGCGGAATTCATCCATATTCTTTGCAACATAGGTATGGGAATCTCTGTGTGCTCTTGCGCGCTCCAGCATCTCTACCTGAATCTTATCAAGGATTTCTCCTGCTTTTACTTCCAGTTCATCTAAAGAAACTTCGATTTTTTCTCTGGTATCACGACGGCAGATCACACACTTATTTGCTTCGATATCCTTCGGGCCGATCTCCACACGGATCGGAATACCTCTCATCTCCTGCTCGGAGAACTTCCATCCGGGGCTCTTATCGGTATCGTCTACCTTCACACGGAAGCCCTTCAGTCTCTCTTTCAATTCATAGGCTTTCTCAAGCACGCCTTCCTTCTTCTGCTGAATCGGAATAATATCAATCTGTACAGGCGCGATCTTAGGAG
This sequence comes from uncultured Lachnospiraceae bacterium, assembly GCA_934385475.1. Classification (GTDB taxonomy): domain Bacteria; phylum Bacillota; class Clostridia; order Lachnospirales; family Lachnospiraceae; genus UBA3282. Next base: position 4,815 of record CAKRPS010000021.1, read on the forward strand.
GAAGTACCAGACCGGAGTTATCTCCATGTACCATGATGACCGCACCGATCAGACGTGTGGTGGTTCCCCAGGATGTCTGATGTACATATTTTAAGGTGTTGTCTTTGTCCGTAAACTGAATGCCAAATGCCTTTGCAAAGCCATCACCGAAGTTATGGCTTGTACCGGACTGCAGCGCTTTTCCGTCGTGCATCAGGGATTCGATAGTATAAGTTGCAACTGCACCTGCAAATTTCTCTTTATCTGTCTTACGTCCTTTGACAACCGGGATTGCCAGAACCTGCTCGCAGAAATCTGCATACACATTCAGCATCTGGATTGTTCTCTCCTCTGCCTCCTGCTCTGTCGCATGTGCTGTATGTCCCTCCTGCCATAAGAACTCACGGCTTCTCAGGAACGGTCTTGTCTCTTTCTCCCAACGGACTACGGAACACCACTGATTACATACCTGCGGAAGATCACGATAAGACTGAACTACATTCTTATAATAATCACAGAACAATGTCTCTGAAGTAGGTCTGACACAAAGTCTCTCCTGCAATGGCTGTAACCCGCCATATGTTACCCATGCTACCTCAGGAGCAAATCCTTCTACATGATCCTTTTCTTTATTTAAAAGGCTCTCCGGAATAAACATCGGCAGATATACGTTCTGCACTCCCGTCTCTTTAAATCTTGCATCCATCTGCTGCTGGATCAGTTCCCAGATTGCATAGCCTGCCGGTTTAAATACCATACAGCCCTTGACGCTGGTATAATCCAGAAGCTCTGCCTTTTTTACCACATCCGTGTACCATTGTGCGAAATCCTCCTCCATGGAGGTAATCGCTTCTACCATTTTTTTGTCTGCCATGTCTCTCTCCTTTTCTTGTTGCTGCACAAGTGCGTGCATTTTCCTCGTCGCCATAACAGAGACGAGATACGCTCTGCAAATCTCGCTCTGATTAGCGGTCGTCAAGTGCACCTGCACAAGTGCGTGCACTTTCCTCGTCGCCATAACAAAAAACGCCGGATTCTGATCCACAAGGGACCGAAATCTCGGCGTTACCACCCTACTTAGCACTTGCGTGCTCTTCTTGTCCTACCGTTATCGCCGGTGCTACGCTGTGCTCCTCACACAGGACTCCGAGGCGGGTTCCGGATGCTCCCTGTAGAAATCTCTCACCACCGATTTCCTCTCTGAAACACTTCCCATCCGTACTGTTCTCTTCTACGTCATGTACTCTTATTTTAGGAGGGGGACTTTGTTTTGTCAACCCTCTGCCGCAGAATATACTCCCCCATTCCGAGCAGTAGAAAAATAAATGGTGTACACAGAATCTGCTGATAGCAGAAAAAATTATATGCCATGTAGGACACCCCCGCTGCGGCAATTCCAATCAAAAGGAAATTCTCTGTTTTTCTATGTATCGCTCTGTAAATCATAGACAGGAAAATGCCCATATAGGAGAGCAGTCCGAAAACACCTCCATTAATCAGCATCGTGAACCATTCATTGTGTCCATTGGTGAGCATTTTCTGCCCCCAGTACAGCACCAGCTCCCTTGGGTACTCTGCCAGCAGATAGCTGTAATAGCAGTCCGGCCCCACACCGAACAGCTTCTTTATAAACGGTTCCTGCCTGTAAACTCCTGCTGTAAACGTCCAGATCCTTCCTCTTCCGTTTCCCCACTCTTTATTCCAGTGCAGATACGGGATTTTATCCGGGATTGCCCTGAGTACAGAAGGCAGCACCCCTCTTGCATCCAGAACCAGCACCATGACCGCCAGAAAAATTCCAGCTCCTGCCACATACAGGCTCCATTTTACCACTTTAGAAAGTCCCTTTGCCGGATATGGCAGGCTTCTTTTTGCCCTGTAAATGCTTCCGGTCAAAAGCAAAATACACACCGCCAGAAATACCCATCCGATCCACGTCGCATTGACCTGCCGCGACACAAAGTCTGCCTCGAAATCCGGGTTCGGATACTTCTGCATCAGAAAATTCATCCCTTTTCCGGCAGCAAAAAACAGGCTTAACACGATCAAGTAACGCTGAAACGTAGTTCTCTCCCTGACCGCATCACTGAAAAATACCAGCATAAATCCTGCCAGAGCGAAATATGCACTGTCGCTGTTCTGCGATACCAGTGTTGCCATTCCAAGAGTTGTAACCACACCGGAAAACAACCGGTTCCAGCGGTTCTTCGTGTACAAGAATAGCGCTATGCCAACCGGCAATACCACGATCAGAAAGCTTGCATACCACGTTGCCTGTCCCAACGTTGACAAAAACTGCGCTTTCTGCTCATTGCTCAGTCCATCGTAAAATCCAAGTGGATCTATCTGAATCCGGTGCAAAATTCCAAGTGTAAATACCACTGCCCCTACTGCCAGAAGTGTTCTCAGTATCAGCTCATAATATCTTCCAAACCGGGACATGAATAAATAGATCGCGACAAAGCTGAGCTGGGAAAAGAATCCCATATACCACCCGTCGCTTCCCCAGAACATATCCTCATAAAAGCCTCCGCACAGAACACTTGCCGCCATAAACATCAGATAAGCTGCAACCAGACAGTCTGTCATGGAAACAGACATTTCTTTTTTCAGGAACCGGCAGCCAACCAGATACAGTATCTCCAGTACCAGCAGAAACGGCAGTCCCAAAAGCATGATCGATCGATAGATTTCAAATTTGGCATCTCCGATCCGGTAATATCCATCCTGGACATATAGCGGCAGAACCACACATAAGACGATCATCGCGAATGCCACTGCGTATTCCAGCACAGAGTTCATAATCGGTGCCAGTCTGTTTTCTGTTTTCTTATTTATCCTGTTTACCTTACTGCTCATATGATCCATCATACCCGAACCACATCTATTCGTCAATTTCTGTCATTTTTGTCTTTTCGTGCTCCCACCCCCGGTCCGCGCGGAGCATTTCCCTGATCACCACAAGGGCAAGCGGTCCTTTGATAATACCAGCCACGCCAAACAGCTTCACCCCCGCATACAAAGCCAGGAGCATCAGCACCGGCGGAATACCCATCTTCTTTCCGATCAGTTTCGGCTCCAGCCACTCCCTGAGAAACGCACACCCTCCATATAACAAAAGGCAGATGACCACCCTGACATAGTGGCCATTGATAAGCTGCCACACGGAAAGCGGCACCAACACAATTCCGGTTCCGATAAAGGGCATCATATCCAGAAACCCGGCCAGAATCCCAATCAAAATACCGTTTTTTATCCCTGCCACACGAAGTACCGTCGCACAGAGAATACTGATGACAAGCAGGATCACTCCCTGCGCCTTTATAAAAGTCACCAGGTAAGAAATAACGCCCTGTGCCACATCCCAGACAAATGCCGTGTCCTTTCCCTTCCTGAGCCACTGCACAAATGACGCATAATCTTTTTCCAAAAGAAACAGAGAGATCAGCATAACTGCCAGAAATGCCCCAACAGCCAGTATTCCGCGAAAACAGCTATAGGAGGAAGCCACCACCCTCGGCATCCACTGAAGCTCCAGGTCATCCATTACGCGGCCAATCTGCAACTCCAGATAGCCTTGCAGTTCCTCCCCTTTCCAGCCCGTCAGACCATCCAAACGGCAGCAACAGTCTCTGAAAAAAATCTCGGCCTGTCCACCCACTTCATCGCAAAGTTCCGGCAGTTTTGTAAACTGCTCCATGCCAACCGTTCCAATTCCCCACAAAAGCAGAATCCCGATAAGAATACATGGAGCTGCCAGCCCGATGGCCAGAAATTTCTTTTTGATCCTGACCCTCTTCTGCATTTTTTGCAGCAAAGGATATAGCATGGACGTAAGCAGAAAGGCCAACGCAAAGGGCGCTGTCAACGGGAAAAGATACCGGAAGAAAAACCATGTACCAAGACAGATCAGCACAGCGCGGCATACTCTGTTATGCAGAAAATATTGTAAACTGCTGTTTCTATCTGCCTGATCCATTTGATTTTCCTCCCATTTTCCTCGTCGCCGTAACAAAAAAAGAAGCAGGTTTTCTGCTTCTCTTTTTTATCATCTTTCTTCTGTTATCTATCTTCTGTTTCTCTCTCCGGAACTATTCTGCTTTTTTCTAAACTCTCTCTTCCTTTTTCTTCCTGGCGAAACAGCTCAAATGCTTTTCCTTCCGGTTCTATCCGAAAGACCTGCTTTTTCTTTGTTCGTGGATTTTTTAAATATAATTCGTTTGCACAGAGGGCAATCTCTTTCAACTGGATTTTTTCGGAAAATTCCATTGTATATGGGTCCGCATATTTATAGTCTCCCAGTAGGCTCATCCCGGCATGACTCATCTGCACACGGATCTGATGATGGCGCCCGGTCAGAAGATGGAGCCGCATAAGGGCAAGCTGCCGCGTTTCCTCTGCTACTTCTGTTTCCTTCTTTTGAAGCACTTCAAACGTGAGCTTTGCCTGCTTTGCGTCCCTTTCCCCAGCAGCAACCACCTTAGAAGTATTGCTCTTTCCGTCTTTCCATAAATAATCTTCCAGCTCGCCTTCTGCAGGTATATCCTTTCCGCAGACCACCGCCTGATAGTATTTCCCCATCTCGCCAGCCGTGATCTGGTGGCTTAACTCCGCCGCAGCTTTCTTGTCCTTGGCAAAAACCAAAATTCCTTCTACCGGCTGATCCAGACGATGCACAACTCCCACATAAGGCACTTTACCGGTTCCCTGCTTTCGAGCCAGATAGCGCGTCACCTCACTGACCATATCCCGCTGACCGACCCTGGCTGTCTGTGTCGCAATCCCCGCCGGTTTATGGCAGACGACCATGCCTTCATCCTCATAAATAATCCGTGCTTCTATCCCCATGATATCCTCATACCTCTATTATTCTTTTTCGTAAAAGCTACGTTTGTCCGGGTCTGAAATTGTCAGCAGTTCACAATAATGGGACCATGACAATTTAACAGACACTGTCTGTTGAATTTGATAATTCTGTATTTACTTGTACTGCCACGCGTTGACGTGCATTTAATAACAATTCTCTGATAGGACGGTGCCCGTTCCCTATACCTTGAACCGATATCCTACCCCCCAGATAGTCTCAATGTACTGCGGTTTGGAGGTATCAAACTCAATTTTCTCACGGATCTTCTTGATGTGTACGGTGACTGTCGCAATGTCCCCGATGGAATCCATATCCCAGATTTCCCGGAACAATTCTTCCTTCGAAAATACATGGTTCGGATTCTCTGCCAGAAACGTCAACAGGTCAAATTCCTTCGTGGTAAAGGTCTTCTCCTCTCCATTCAGATATACCCGTCTTGCCGTCTTATCAATCTTCAGACCTCTGATTTCAATAATATCATTGGCCTTCTGGTTACTTCCGACCAGACGCTCATACCGCGCCATGTGTGCCTTGACCCTGGCCACCAGTTCAGATGGGCTGAACGGTTTAGTCATATAGTCATCGGCTCCAAGACCCAGTCCTCTTATCTTGTCAATATCGTCCTTCTTGGCGGAAACCATGATGATCGGAATATTTTTCTCTTCCCGTATCTTCTTACAAACCTCAAAGCCATCTATCCCCGGAAGCATCAGGTCGAGGATTACCAGATCAAACTCTCCTGATAATGCCGTCTCCAGACCTTTGTCCCCGCTCGTCTCAATGGTCACTTCAAATCCACTCAGTTCCAGATAATCTTTCTCCAGATCTGCAATTGCCTCTTCATCTTCCACAATTAAAATTTTACTCATATTCATCATCCTCGTTTCTGTGTCTATGTGTCTTTTCTGGTCTGTTTTTCCTGTTCCTGATATTTACGGATCACAAAGTGCATACATGTTCCTTCGTTTTCCTTGCTGGTGGCCCAGATATATCCTCCGTGATCCTCTATGATCTTCTTGACGATAGATAGTCCGATACCGCTGCCGCCCTTAGAAGAATTGCGGGAGGCATCCGTCCGGTAAAACCGTTCAAAAATATTGGGGAGATCCTTGGCGGCAATTCCTTTTCCATTATCCTCTATCTCTACACGGATAGAATCCACTTCATCCAGAATCCGGATATCAATCTCTCCGTTCTCCCGTTCCAGATATTTGACGCTGTTCCCTATAATGTTGTTGATAACCCGCTTTAACTGTTCCGGGTCCGCTATGATCTGTGTCGAAGGCTCCACCAGATCCTCATAATTGAGCTTAATATTTTTGGATTCCAGATCAAGCCCTACTTCTTCCACGCAGTCGCCAAAATAATCTGCCACATTGATGCGACGGAAGTTATACGGGATTCTGTTATTGTCTATCCCCGAATAAGTTGTCAGCTCATTGATCAGCTTATCCATATCGTTGGCTTTACTGTAGATCGTTTTAATATACTTGTCTATTTTCTCAGGCGTATCCGCAACTCCGTCCATAATTCCTTCTACGTAGCCCTTGATCGCCGTGATCGGTGTTTTCAGGTCATGGGATATGTTGCTGATCAGCTCTTTATTTTTCTTCTCATGTTCGATCTTTTCATCCGCAGATTCCTTCAGCCGGAGTCTCATATCTTCGTAATTGCGGTACAGCTCTCCGATTTCTCCTTTTTCCTCCGTCGTCAGCATGTACTCCAGATTGCCTTCCGCGATATTCTGCATGGCCGAATTCAGATGGTTAATGGGTGTGAAAATGCCTTTCTGAATCCACCTCGTCAACAAGATACTGGTAAAAATCAGCACCAGCACAAACGCCAGCACAATCCTGCCCAGTGCACTCTTGGAAATCAGGGTACTGACTCCGGTAATAATAAAGAAGCTTCCTTCACTTCCATCCCGGAATGTAAAATCTACCTCTTTTACAAGCTTTTTCAGGTCGCTGTAATAAAAGCCCGCCTCTGCATTCGGCACCCTGTTTCCATATTTAGGAAGCTTATCAAAAATCTTTTTGGCCGCTCCCGGATTCCCGGTATACAGGATCGCATCTCCTTTTCTTACAATAATATAAGAACTCTTGAGACTCTGTGATATCTCATCCAGATATTCCGCATCCTCAAGCTTATCCGGATCTGCCGCAATCTGATCCTTGACTGTCCGTAAAACCTCATCGGTAATTCTGCTGTAGTTCTCTATCGTATAGATAAATGCCGGATTGCTGCTTGGAAGCACTGCCTGTGACTCCGTGTCTTCTATACGACAGGCCAACAGGAAGAAAGCAATTCCCGTGAGAAAAAGCGGTAATAAAATAATGGTCAATGATGTGATCAAAAGCCTCGTCCTGAATTTCATAATGTCCTCTTTTCCGTAAATGCTTCCCACGAACCTGATAGATATTATTAATATACCACACTTCTTTCCGATAAAAATAAAACATATCCGATATTCTTATAAAAAAAATCTAAAGAACTCCAATTTTTTTATTTTTACTGTTGACAATTCTGCACTCTATGTTATAATTTCAATAACAGTAATGATTACTGCTTTCGATATGAAGGGAGGTTAAAGATAATGGCTATGAAGTACAGCCGTCAGCGGCAGGTTATCAAAGATTTTCTGATGACGCGCAAGGATCACCCAACCGCCGATGTGGTCTACTCCAATGTGCGGCAGGAATATCCGAACATCAGTCTTGGAACCGTGTATCGGAATCTCACACAGCTTGCTGATATCGGCGAGATACAGCGCCTGCGGGTGGGCGACGGAGTCGATCATTTTGACGCAGACATCTCCGATCACAACCATTTTATCTGCACTTCCTGTAAGCAGGTGATTGACCTGACCATGGACAGTATCCATTCCATTGTAGAAACTGCAGGAGAGCATTTTGACGGGAAGATCGAAGGTCATGTCACTTACTTTTACGGACTTTGCGCAGACTGCTGCCGCAAGTCTCAGGATCGGTAACCTTCAAGAGCTGTTTTCCTAGTCGGACAGCTTTTGAATAACAATTATAAAAAATATCAAACTAATTAAAAAGAAAAGGAGAATAAGATTATGAAGTATGTATGTCCAGTATGCGGTTATGTTCATGAGGGAGACAATCCTCCGGAGAAATGTCCTCAGTGTGGTGTTCCGGGAGACCGTTTCAAGAAAGTAGAGGGTGAAATGGTTCTCGCTGCCGAGCACGAATTCGGTATCTATGGTTCTACTGTAAAGAACAACCCTGATATCAGCGAGGAAGACAAGAAATTTATCTTTGATCAGCTTATGGCAAACTTCAATGGTGAGTGTTCTGAGGTAGGTATGTATCTGTGCATGGCACGTATCGCTCATCGCGAGGGATATCCTGAGATCGGTCTTTATTGGGAAAAGGCTGCTTATGAAGAGGCAGAACATGCCGCTAAATTTGCAGAGATCCTCGGTTCTGACCTGGAGCCCAACATGTCCGCTTCTACAAAGCAGAATCTTTCCTGGAGAGTTAACTGCGAATTTGGTGCTACCTCCGGTAAGACAGATCTTGCAAAATGTGCTAAGAAAAACAATCTGGATGCAATCCATGACACTGTTCATGAAATGGCTAAGGATGAGGCAAGACATGGCAAAGCATTTGAGGGAATGCTGAAAAGATATTTTGGCTAATGCCCTGTAAAATAAAAAAAGTCTGCTCTTGCGAGCAAACCCGGGAGCTCTAGGACAAACAGAGCTCCCTTACTTTTTCTGGTGTATCTGCAAAGACATCCGCTCCCTGGCTTTCCAGAAATTCTCTGTCACGAAAGCCCCAGGTAACAATGATACCGTCCAGTCCGGAATTCTTCGCAGTGGCAAGATCCACATCCGAATCCCCGACATACACTGCATCCGATGCCTGTGTTCCAAGTGTCCTCAGCGCAAGCTGTACCATATCCGGCGCAGGCTTTTTCTGTACTCCTTCATGCTCCCCCACTGCAAAATCAAACAGCCCCGGGAAAAAGCGTTCGCAAAGCTCCTGCACCGCGGCATCCGCCTTGTTGGATACCACCGCAGTGAGCAGACCTGCTTCTTTCAGACTTTGCAAAAGACTGACAATTCCGGGATAGGGTCTTGTCTGGTCCATACAGTGGATCTGGTAATACTCGAGAAACGTATTAAAAACCTTTTCGACGGTCTGTGCATCCGTGCCTTCCGGTACGGCCCTCTCGATCAATTTGTGGATTCCGTTTCCCACAAAAGCTCTGGTCTCTTCCAGTGTCCTTGCAGGAAAATGATACTGCCCAAGCGCATAATTTAACGTATCCTTCAAGTCATCCAATGTGTTAAGGATCGTTCCGTCCATATCGAATACGACAAGCTTTTTCATGGTTATCCATTACATTCCGGCAGATCCACAGCAAGACTTCTTCTCACATGTGTTGCCGAAAACTCCTTATCTGATTTATTATAATAATCATATTCTCCACCCGGTGTATCATCCCAGGTCACATCCACATTATAATAGCTGTCTCCAAGCTTCACAATATTCCAGGCGTGATCTTCACCGGCATAACCGGTACAGTAATAGCAGGGAATCCCCAGTCTCTGCATCAGATATTGAAGTGCCCTCGCATAGCCCGCACAGACACTTTTCTTATTGACCATGGCACTGTATACACTCTGATTCATTTCGGCGGAAGTATCATAGTCAACTTCCGCGATCAGAATATCATGCAATGCCTTTTCTTTCTGTTCATCACTTCCCAGATTCTGCACCTGTGTCAGAATCCGATTCGCCTCGTTGCCGAGTTCTTCACTGTGCTTTGCAAGATCGTCGGTAAGTTCATTGAACTCCAGCGACAATTCCGCACAGATTTTGTTTTTATCATATTTACAGGTAAATGCCGTATTCAGCCAGAAAAGCTCCGGATGGTCATTGTACACGGACTCCACCACATCTTTTACCCGCGAAACAGGCACTGCCTCTATCGGAACGAAATCCTTATTCACAGCCATAGCGTTTGCGTATACCTGACGGTACAGATGTTTTCCCTTCTCATCAAGCATCTGATAATATGGGTACAGCCCTGCGTCGAAGGTAAGTCCATCACCCGTCTCTCCATAACCAAGACTGCTGGTGTACTCTCCCCCCTCTGCATCCGTCATCTCTACAGAGTTTTCCTTGATCGGCTGATAGCCTCCCTTGCCGGCCACAGCCGCCGGTACCTTAATGGCTGACGCATCAGGAATCTCATAACCGCCCGCTCCCCGTGCCACTGTGCTCTCCACAGGTATCACCTCCGGGTCCGGCTGGCGCTCCACAGTCTCTGTAGTCTGAGCAGGGGATTCCTCTTTCGCCTGTGTCTGCGGTTCCGTCTCCTGCGCCACCGCAGTCTCCTGTTCCCTCTGCATCCCTCCCGTGGGATGATCGATTTGTGTTTCTGTCACTGTTTCCTTTTCACCGCGCAGCAATCCGCCAATTTTGGCTGACAGCTCCGGCTTCACCGCACACAGCAGGATCATCCCGCACAATACGGCAACAAGGATCGCAAGCGTAGCAAGGATTCCCTTTAGTACCTTCATGTCTGTTACTCCAACATATTCTAATCGTTATATTTTTTATAAAAAGAATGCCTGCACCACCATCACAACAATCCAGAAACCACAGAAAAGAATCATTCCCGGATTTAAAATGATCGTGTTGAATCTTTCTTTTTTCTCAATTATAACTTCTCCCGGCTTTGCAGTCAAAGATTTACGCTTCACGATCAGGAATACAATACCGATAATTGCGATCGCATAGATACATATAGAATAAATAACCATTCCTATTACTCCTGCAGTCGTCTCCAGATCAAGATTCTGCATTACCAGAGCACTGATAATGGTTCCCATTGCATTCAACATCATGTGTACAATAATACTGTACTTGATATTTCCTGTCTTAACATAGAGAAAGGCCAGGATCATTCCTAAGAAAAACGCATAGAAAAACTGATTCAGGTTACCATGGAACAGGCCAAACATAATAGAAGACACCACAATAGCAACTCCCTGACCATATTTAAGCAGTTTGCCTCCGATTATTTTACGGAAAATAAATTCCTCATAGATCGGCGCAAGGATAACGGTATACAACGCATTTAACCATGTATTTCCCCCGCTTACAATCTCAAACAGCGGATTGGTCACTGTGCTTCCCTTTGCCAGACCAATCACGGAGGTAATTGCAACCCCAATCCAGTTGCCGACAATCATGGCACCATAGCACATTGCAAAGGCAATGAGTATTTCTTTCACTGACATCGTATGTTTCTCCGGCCGGGTAATTCCCTTCCTGCCAAGCATTGCTATTGTGATCGGATATCCAAGCACAAATAACGGAACCATACTTGCTGCCACAAGCACATCATAATTCTCTATCCAGTCAGGGTTGATTGTCAGAATCAATGACTGACCAGCTACCTGCAACACGGTGATCAGTATTGATGCGATCACCATCACAATCCCTATACGGGAAAACTCTTTTTTCATTTCCTTTTTTTCCATCTCTTTTTCTCCCTCTTTATATATTTTATATCTGTTACTCAAACAGTGAATACAGCCCTCCGATCACACCACCGATAAAGCCGCCGATCACCATCGCCATACCAAGTCCCCCAATAATAGAAGCAAACCGCAGGCTGTTATCATATTTGGGATCATTGAGCGGCTGTATCTGATCCGGATCTCCACGATAAATAATGCTTCTGTTTTCTAACGCGCATACAAATGACCATCCATATTTTTCTGCATCCTTCACACTTTGAATCTGCCAGTCATTATTTAATCCAAGCCAGTCTTTGTGGTCTACCAGATAGTTCTTTCCTCCCTTCTTCAGTCTCTTATTGACCAGCCGTCTCGTGTCCATGGTGTAAATCTGACTGCCGTTCTCACCCCGTTCAAAGTGGTAACTAAGCGCTGTTACGTCCTTTAGCACCCATCCCTTAGCCGCCTCTCTTCCAAGAAAACGGCTCAAAAACCGTACGGTCACAATAAGTTTATGTACTGTCTTATGGTTCCTGGGATCTACGCTTCGTTTCCACTCCTCCCGGGACATAGACAACTCCCGCTCTATCCAGTTACTGTATTTTGCCATGAAGTAACTCCAGCTTCCTAACAAAATAATGTAGACAGCTGTAAATATTCGAAACCACCACAGATGAAGACCGGGTCCCCAGCATATATAGCAAAGATCCACTAATTCCAACAAAGCAAAAATCGGAAGAAGTGCGGTCGATTTTCTTTTTAATACGCTGCTAAACTTTGTAGCCCGGTATTTTCGGGATTCTTCGTCATTATGTAATTCATTGACTTCACCCTCCACATACTCTTTCCCAAAATAATAGGTAAGTCCTTCATCATGGGCAACTTCCTTCCATCCCATTTCTCTTGCCATTTCAAGAAATACCTCTTTGTGCTGTATCTCCTCCAGCGTTGGCTTCATGGGCAGGTTAAACCGGTCAATATCGTACTGCATTCTTCTGGGTTCATCTTTTTGAAAGACATAGAATATTCCCAGATATATATTCGTAAAAAACCATCCCAGCAGCGCCATCTCCTCCAGATACTCCAACTCTCTCTGGTAACTGAGGAATAATTTTAACACGATCTTTTTTGATTTTGTTTTCATGTCTACAGCCTTCCCTCCAGTACAGACCGCCCATCCTCCAGTTGATTCCCGAGGCGTCGCGTTTCTATCTCCAAAAGCTCCTGTCCTTTTTCTGTCAGTTGATACGTTTTCTTGCCCTCTTGTCCGGAGACAACGGCAATGACCTGATCTGCCACAAGCCTTCCCACCATCGTATAAAGCGTTCCGGTTCCCAGCACAATCCTGCCCTTCGTCAATCCGCTGACATACTGCATGATCGCATATCCATGTCTTGGTACGGAAAGTGCAAGAAGCGTATAATATGTTGTTTCCGTCATCGGAACATATTTTTTTAACAAAGATTCTTCCATCCTTCCATCTCCTGTCTCGCTTCGACATGTCGAGTCTCGACATGTCGTGTGTGAATATAAAAATACACCCTATTGTTTTTTTTGTCAATAGGGTGTATCGCAAAATATCTATTAATTGCAAACGATATATACCGGTCGCTACTCCACATCCGGGAGCATTGCAAAACTCTTCTCCAGTTCCTCATCTGTCGGAATATAATCTGTCATCTCTCCATTATGGAACTTTTCATAGGCAACCATATCAAAGTAACCTGTTCCAGTCAGGCCAAAGACGATCGTCTTCTCCTCGCCGGTCTCCTTGCACTTCAGTGCCTCATCGATCGCTACCCGGATTGCATGAGAGCTCTCCGGTGCAGGAAGGATTCCCTCTACGCGGGCAAACTGCTCTGCAGCCGCAAATACGGATGTCTGCTCTACGCTGGTTGCCTCCATCAGTCCGTCATGATAAAGCTGTGACAGCGTGCTGCTCATTCCGTGATATCTAAGGCCGCCTGCATGGTTCGCTGACGGAATGAAGTTACTTCCCAGAGTATACATCTTAGCAAGCGGACATACCATTCCGGTATCGCAGAAATCGTATGCATATTTTCCTCTTGTAAGACTCGGACAGGATGCCGGTTCTACGGCAATGATCCGGTAATCCTTCTCTCCTCTGAGTTTCTCTCCCATAAATGGTGAGATCAGTCCTCCCAGATTGGAACCACCGCCCGCACATCCAATAATAATATCCGGTGTAATTCCATATTTGTCCAGTGCAGCCTTCGTCTCCAGACCGATTACCGACTGGTGCAGAAGAACCTGATTCAAAACGCTTCCCAGCACATATCGGTAACCCTCTGTGTGAGTTGCCACCTCTACGGCCTCTGAAATGGCGCATCCAAGGCTTCCGGTTGTTCCCGGGTGCATCTGTAATATTTTCTTTCCGATCTCTGTTGTCTCAGAAGGGGAAGGCGTTACACTTGCCCCATAGGTACGCATTACTTCACGGCGGAACGGTTTCTGTTCGTAGGAAACCTTCACCATAAATACCTTACAGTCAAGATCAAAATACGAGCACGCCATAGAAAGCGCTGGTCCCCACTGTCCCGCACCGGTCTCTGTGGTCACACCTTTAAGTCCCTGTTTCTTTGCATAATATGCCTGTGCGATCGCAGAATTCAGCTTGTGGCTTCCACTGGTATTGTTACCCTCGAATTTATAATAAATCTTCGCAGGAGTCTGTAATTTCTCTTCCAGACAATAAGCACGCACAAGGGGTGACGGACGGTACATGCGGTAGAAATTTCTGATTTCCTCCGGGATCGGGATCATCGCCGTGGTGTCGTCCAGCTCCTGCTGTGCCAGTTCCCGGCAGAAAACCACGCTCAGTTCATCGAGCGTCATCGGCTTCTTGGTTGCCGGATTTAAAAGCGGTGCCGGTTTGTTTTTCATATCTGCACGGACATTGTACCATTCCCTTGGCATTTCTTCCTCGTCCAGATAAATCTTGTAGGGTATTTTCTGTTCCTTCATGCTGTCCTCTCTTTCCTGTAGGTAAATTTTCTGGTTACTTTTTATGACGTAAACTGTACAAAGTTTCTGGCTGTCTCATCCTCATAGTGCAGAATGATTGCCGAGGTGGCCGGAAGGGTGATCGTCACCTTGCCGGAAACCACCGGATATTCCTTTGACTGTATACTATAGCCATCTGCCGTTGTAAGGAGAAGCTGTTTGAGTGTACATTCTTTGGGAATCCCCAGATACCACACAGCAAGCTCTTTTGTAATCTCATGGTTGTTATTATTCACCAGAATCACACTCTGTGCCTGCTTGTTAAATCTTCCGTACCCGATCACGTTGTAATCGGCTTCCATATATTTCAGAGAGCCTGTTTTCAGCTCCTTATGACACTTGTGAATCCGGATGATTGCCTTATGGAAATCGATCAGCTCCTGATCCTCATGCCCCCACGGATAAGTTCTTCTGTTATCCGGGTCTGTGAAACCGCACACACCGGCTTCATCTCCGTAATAAATCGTCGGTGCCCCCGGCCATGTCATCTGGATCACAACCGCTTCCCTTAACACCGCTTTGTTGACATCCTGATTGGCTGCCTCCGGTCCAAGCGTGTTCGTCCGTCCAACCTTATGATTCGTCCTTGTCAGGAAGCGGGAATGATCGTGATTGGACAATTCATTCATGGCAGTCTGCAGGGAAGGGGTACTGAAGCTTGCCCCATGGTGCTGCATCGCTCCCCAAAAGCTCTCTGCATTGCCCAGAAGATCCTCCCGGTAATCATCACTGTGCTTCTGCATACCTGTCAAAAACCAGGTAACCGGCTCCATAAATGCGTCATAGTTCATCACGGTGTCCCACTCGTCTCCCTGAAGCCAGTCCTTCGGGCAGCCGTAGTGTTCCGCAAGGATAATTGCCTCTGGATTTGCCATTTTCACATGCCTGCGGAATTCCTTCCAGAAGTTATGGTTAAATTCCGGACTGTGTCCCAGATCTGCCGCCACGTCCAGTCTCCATCCGTCCGCATTATACGGTGCGGAAACCCACTTTCTCGCAATGTACAGAATATAGTCCATCAGTTCTCTTGAATTTTCATAGTTCAGCTTGGGCAGGGTATCATGTCCCCACCATCCATCATAGGTTCCGTTATATGGCCACCTGTTATTGTCGTGAAACTGAAAATAGTCATGATAAGGGCTGTCCTGCGCAATATAAGCTCCCTTTTCATAGCCGGGTGCATTCTCATAAATGCGTTCCCGGTCCAGCCACTTGTTAAAAGAACCACAATGGTTAAACACACCGTCCAGGATAACCCTCATGCCGCGTCTGTGTGCTTCCTTGACAACCTCCGCAAACAGCCGGTTGCTGGCCTCCAGATTATCTTTGTTGGAAACACGGTCTATATATCTGGTTGCGAAACGGTTTTCACTCTGATCCGGCCGCAGCAGTTCTCCTTCGTCGTGTACAATCTTTCCAAAGTGCGGATCAATATAATCATAATCCTGGATATCGTACTTATGGTTCGACGGTGACACGAAAAGCGGATTGAAGTAGATAACCTCTACCCCAAGATCCTGCAGATAGTCCATTTTATCAAGGACACCCTGCAGATCTCCTCCATAAAACTCGCGCACTCCCATCGTGGCAGGATACTTGCTCCAGTCCTCCACGCGGACAGTTTTGTCTCCAATATACTGATACTCATTCGTCAATACATCATTCGAGGGATCTCCGTTAAAGAACCGGTCCACATATATCTGATAAAACACAGCACCCTTGGCCCAAGCCGGTGTCTTGAATCCCGGTATCAGCTGGAAATGATAATACTCGTTCACATCCTTGCAGACTCCCCGCAGGTCGTACAGGCATGACAGCTTTCCAACCTCCGTCTGAAAATAATATACGAATTTCTCATTCTCTAATTGTACGGTGTGGGAATAATAATCGAATTCTTCATCCGATTCCGTCTTTGTCATCAGATGTTTCTCATTCTTGTGGATCAGAAAGACCCGATCGACGTTGTTCTTTTTGGTACGGAAGTGTATCACAACTTCTCCGTAAGCACTTGGTTCCGGCGGGCACACATATTCTTCCGTCATATCCGAAAATAATGCCTTACGGTCAAAAACCGGTCGCATCTCTACGATATACTGTTGTTTTTGAAAATCATTGATATCCATGGTGTCCCCCATTCATCGCTCACACAAATTCAAGATATTTATATGTAGTTATTTTATACTATATGTAGTGGATATTCAAGAGACCAAACGATTCCGGACACTAAGACTTGAGAAAGTAAAAAAGACAGCTTTCGAAGACTGTCTTTTTTAGAGAAGGTATTTCTTTCTTATGGGGTATAGCAAAAAACTATATAATGTATTGGGGGGTTACAAGTAGTATATTAGCATAGCCCCCTTTTTGCCACAATGCCAAGGATTCACAAATATTACAAAATCAATAGTCCATTTTTGTGTATTATGCACAAATTAGTCCTCTGCAACAGTTTCTCCCGGCTCATCCGGCTGCGGATAGTAGGTGTCAAAAAGCGCCTCAAACTCAGTCCGGTTGATCTTTTCTTTCTCAAGCAGGAGCTTCGCACACTTGTGAAGTACATCCTCGTGCTCCATAATGATCGCTTTTGCCTTGGCATAACAATCATCAATGATCGCCTTTACTTCTTTATCGATCTCACCGGAAATTACCTCACTGTGATTCTTTGCATGTGCGAGATCTCTTCCGATAAATACTTCGTCATCATCGTCATCGTAATTGATGACACCGATATTCTCCGACATACCGTAGCGTGTCACCATTCTGCGGGCAACCTTGGTCGCCTTCTTGATATCGCTGGATGCTCCCGTCGTGATATCATCAAAATTGATCTCTTCCGCAATTCTTCCTCCGAGCGATACCATAATATCCTCGATCATCTTTCCCTTGGTCAGGAACATTTCGTCCTTCTCAGGCAACGGCATCGTATAACCGGCTGCACCCAGGCCGGTCGGGATAATGGATACGGTATATACAGGACCGACATCCGGCAATACATGGAACAGGATCGCATGACCTGCTTCATGATATGCTGTGATCTTCTTCTCTTTGTCTGATATGATACGGCTCTTCTTCTCCGCACCGATTCCTACTTTGATAAACGCTGCCTTGATGTCCTCCTGCTTTACAAAAGCTCTCTTGTCCATCGCAGCATTGATAGCGGCCTCATTCAACAGATTCTCGAGATCTGCTCCCGTAAATCCTGCCGTTGTCCGGGCGATCTGTTCCAGATTTACATCATCGCCAAGAGGCTTGTTCTTCGCATGCACCTTCAGGATTTCTTCTCTTCCCCGCACATCAGGAGCTGCTACCGTAATCTTTCTGTCAAACCGTCCCGGACGAAGGATTGCCGGATCCAGAATATCCACACGGTTCGTAGCGGCCATAACAATGATGCCTTCATTCACTCCGAAACCGTCCATCTCAACCAATAACTGATTCAGGGTCTGTTCTCTTTCATCATGGCCGCCGCCCATTCCGGTACCTCTTCTTCTGGCTACCGCATCGATCTCATCGATGAAAATAATACAGGGAGCATGTCTCTTCGCCTCGGCAAACATATCCCGGACACGCGAAGCACCGACACCGACAAACATTTCCACAAAATCAGATCCCGAAATACTGAAAAACGGAACATTGGCTTCGCCTGCAATCGCCTTGGCAAGCAATGTCTTACCGGTACCGGGAGCACCCTCCAACAGCACACCTTTCGGGATTCTTGCCCCGACCTTCGTAAACTTTCCGGGCTCTTTCAGGAATTCGATAATCTCCTGCAATTCTTCTTTTTCCTCTTGCAGACCGGCTACCCCTTCCAGCGTCACCTTGTTCTCTCCGCCCATCGTAAGCTTCGCACGGCTCTTGCCGAAATTCATCATCTTGCCGTTACTTCCGCCTCCGGCATTCTGCGCATTCATCATCACAAACAGAAATACGCACACAACAGCCACGATCAGAACGGGCAACACACTGTTCAAAAACCAGCTTTCCTGCGGAACATTCTCTACCGTCGGATCAATTCCATACTGTTCCACCAGCTTTTCCATCTCTCCAACATCCGTCACGTAGAGAATCTTTTCCTCCCCGCTTTTGAGCGTGATCTCCAGTGATCCGGTCGGCGTATCCTTGTTCGGACAGATATTGACCAGCGCCACTTCGTTATTCTGCAGCTGTGTCTCAAACTGCCCTCTTGTATATCCTGTATTCTGCACCTTCAGTGTTCCGATCCACACAGTGAATAACAGCAGACCTATAATAAGAACAAAATACAGATAAAAGCTTCTACTATTTCTACTCAAAGCAAACCTCTTTCCTGGTCAGCCTTTCGACATACCATTTCTACAACATTAATCTATCGCTTAATCGAATTTGACAACTCCAATATAAGGAAGATTGCGGTATCTCTGGTCATAATCCAGTCCGTAAC
The DNA here is from genome assembly GCA_934385475.1 of uncultured Lachnospiraceae bacterium. Taxonomy (GTDB): domain Bacteria; phylum Bacillota; class Clostridia; order Lachnospirales; family Lachnospiraceae; genus UBA3282. Next base: position 23,607 of record CAKRPS010000021.1, read on the forward strand.
CAACCACAAATTCATCCGGAATCTCAAATCCGGTATAATCTACATTTACATCCACAACCCGGCGCTCCGGCTTATCAAGCAGGGTACACAGCTTCACATCCGCTGGCCCTCTGTCCTTGAGCATCTCCAGAAGATAGCTGAGTGTCCGTCCGGAATCCACAATGTCTTCTACTACCAGTACATTTTTGCCACTCAGCGGCTCGTCCAGATCCTTCACGATCTTTACCACACCACTTGATTTTGTATCTCCGCCATAGCTGGAAACAGACATGAAATCCAGAGAAACCGGTACGGTGATTCTCTTTGCAAGCTCACACATAAAAAAGCTTCCACCCTTTAACACACATACAAGGTGGATCTGCTTACCTGCATAATCCTTGGAAATCTGATCTCCAATCTCCTGAATCCTCTTGTCTACTTCTTCTTCCGTCAATAAAACTTCAATTCTCTCTGCCATTTTTTCCTCCTCGTAAACGCACTTCCAAAATGCGTTCCGTATTTTCTTCCACTTTATAATACTGACTGATCCGATATCCCGGTACCCACACGATATGCGCTCCATCCGCAAGTACCTGCATATGATCTCTCTGCCATTTGGGAATCTTTTCGTTGATCATGTACTCTTTAAGTGATTTCCTGTGTAAAGCCGCATCGACTGTCAGATAATCGCCCGGTTGCCTTGTGCGCAACTGCAAAGACGTAGTTATTTTATCATAATCAAACCATTTCGTATATCTCTTTTCAGGAATATTTTCCCCAATTATGGAAAAAAACTCCTCCCTTTTCATAAGTCTGGTCTCAAATTCTGTTTCCAGTATTTCTTCTTTCTCTGTTATTTTTTCCAAAAAAATCCTGTCATATTCCTTCCGGGCGCAAAGCTGATAAGGCAGCCTGATCTCTTTGCAGCCATCCTTCTCCGCAAGCTCACACAGATTCTCTATATGTCTTGCGGTAATGTCCTTTCGGTAGGGCGTAAGCTGTTCGAGCACCGACAAAAACACTCTTTTCTGCAAAAGAGGGGCCTCTTTGCGAAAAGCCCCCAGTTCGATCTGAAAAGAATCCTTTTCCTTCCGTACACAGCGTTCGCATGCCCGCGCTGTCTCCTGCTCCAGATAAGTCTCCGTCTCACACAGAATATCTGCCAGTTCTCCCATATGCGCAGTCGCTCCCTTGCATAGCCTTTCCTCTGCATAGGGCAGAATATGATGTCGTATCCGGTTACGCGCGTAGGCATCCTCATGGTTTGTGCTATCCTCACAGTGTTCCAGTCCCTGCCTGTCCAGATACGCTTCGATCTCCTCTCGTGTCAGACACAGGATCGGCCGGACAATCTGCCCCCGCACAGCCGGAATCGAACACATTCCTTTCAGTCCACTTCCGCGAAACATATGGAACAGCATGGTCTCCGCCCGGTCATTGGCATTGTGTGCCACGGCAATTCTCCCTGTCTTAGCCATTTCGCCGCTTCGATCCAGAGTCTCTTCAAAAATCTTGTATCTCAAAACTCTTCCTGCCTCCTCCGGAGAAAGTCCGTTTGACCTGGCATATTCTTCCATCGCAACTTTCCTCAGGATACAGGGAATCCCCAGCTTTCTGCAAAGTTCCTGCACAAATTCCGCATCCTCACCGGCATCCTCCCTCACTCCGTGATTTATATGTACGGCTTCCAGCTTCCACTGATACTCCGGTGCCAGTCTCCACAGAAGATGCAGCAGACAGACCGAATCTGCTCCCCCGGAAACGCCGACTACCACATAGCTTCCTCTGGGAAGCATCTGATATTGTGCAATATATTTTTTTACCTTTTCTAATATCTCTTCTCTCATGTAACAAAGCCTCTTCTTACCCCGGCACAACAGATCTTCCTTATCATAACATAGGGATTTCCCATTCTCAACCTGCTGCCTGCTCCGTCTCCCAGATACCGATCACAAGCACTGTCATATCATCCCGGATCTGCCCTTTGCTTTCCTTAATACAATATCCAAGCAGCTGGTTCGCAATCTCTCCCGGATTGCCATAATCCATACGTCCGATCACCTCCGGCAGGATCTCCTCCCCGATTCCCTGGGAAAGCGCATCCAGGATTCCATCGGAAAGCATGATCACATAATCGCCTCCCTGAAGCGTGCGGTGCATTACTTCTGGTTCCATCTGCTGAAATACGCCAAGCGGCAGGTTTCTGGAAGATAGCCTGTCCACAAGCTGCCCCCGTTTAATATAAGTACAGGCCGCACCAACCTTGATAAAATCACAGTCACCGGTATAGAGATTTATCTCTCCGACATCCAGTGTTGACATGTTCTGCTCATTTTCCATTGCCGCCAGCGCTCCGTTGATCATCTGCACGGCCGCTTCCTTCTGGAATCCGGCTTCCAGCAGCCGTTCCATCAATTCAACAACCCGCTCCGAATCCTGACAGGCCTTCTCGCCGGAACCCATGCCATCGGAAAGCAATGCCGTCATTTTTCCCTTCTCCTGCTCACAGAAGGAATAGTTGTCGCCCGAAATTCTCTCGGTTTCTTTAATTGCCTTTGCCACCCCTGTCAGCAGATGATACGTCGGCTCCTCCACAAAACAATAGGTATTCCATTCTCTGGTGAGATACTGGGGTGCATTTCTCGATGCACACAGGCGGGTGTTCATGGCAACCGATACAAAATCTGCCACCTCATCGGTAGAAATACATTCCCTGTCCCTGTTCCATGCTCCATTTTCACCTATGCTTCTCATCGTAAGACTCACCTCAATGTGACCATCCTCGCTCTCCAGTTCAAAGAAATTTTTGAGTTGTATTCCTCCTTCTTTCAGCAGCTTGGACATCTTCCGGAATCTCCTCTCCCCCACCGGGTGATACAGATAGGTTTCCTTCGCCACCTTTGCCATGATATGTGACATTTCCTTTAAATGCCCGGCCAGCAGCTCCTGATTTTCCTGTAATCTGCGTCTGCACAAATATTCCTGCCGTTCCACAAGTCCTCCCTCGGTCGTTTCTTCTTCCTGTTCAGGATCCTCTTCCTTTTCAAAAAACTCTGCCAGATCCCTGAAAGACTCCGCATACATTAACAGCCGCTGTCTTCCATACTCCGGTATAATACTGATTCTGTTTTCATCTTTCACAATTGTCTGCTTTTTCATGATAGTCTCCTTTTCTGCGCACGTTTTTTGCGCATATCGAGTTTGTGTCAAGTGTGCGCAGACACAAATTCCTCATCCCCTTTTCAAAACGGGAATACCTACACATATTCAATATATGAGAGGGTTGTCCCAATTATTCACCTAACCTCAACGCTCTGATCAGAAGTCTATCCACCACTTATGGACAATTACCTGTTACACAATAAAACAAAACAGACACGGTAATGATCACTTACCATGTCTGCCTAATTCTCATCTTTAAAAATAATCTCGCCTTCATACACCAGACCGAGTTTGTCTTTGGCTACCTCTTCCACAAACTTTTTCGTCTGTGTGTACTTCTCATACTCCTGAATTTCTTCCGTCCTGGCTTCCTCCAACGCAATTTCCTGTTGCAGGGCCTCTTCTTTTGCCATGTAGGTTGCTCTCTTCTCACGGAGCTCTACACTCTTGACCGTAACCACCACCAGCATCATCAGGACAACTGTCGTGACAAGAAGCATGCCCATCCGGTTCTGGTTTTTCTTACGGTATGCTGCTTTTCTTGCCATACTCCCGCTGCATCCCCTTTTATGTATTCTGCCCAAAATCTAATGTTTACACAAAACCATTTTAAGCATTTTTATGAAAACCGTCAACTTATTTTTTACACATTTTTGACCATTTTTTGATTTTTGCACGCCAACCCGAACATACCTCCGAACCCAGATATATAGGCGTTTCAGAGGGTTTAGCACAACTTGTATGACGCGAAGAAGACACCACATTATCTTGTATATGATCATTGACATAATGTTTATAAAATGTTTTCCAATAATCCCTTTATAAAACCCCATTCCAATCATCGCGCCGGCTACCGCAAACCACCTGAGTATGCCATTGTTCTCCCGGTACAGCATATAAAAAACACTGATTCCACAGATAAACCAGAACAGCAGATCCTCCGCAGATATCCAGATCCCACGATGCTTCACGAGTCTGCGCAGAATCAGAATCCAGTCATAGAAAAAAGTGATCGCAAATCCCATCATCACAGAGTGCGAAAAAAAGGTGACTTCCTGCACAATATCCTGACTCATACAATGCAGCCCTCCCGAATCTTATTTAAAAAGCTTCGTCAAAAAGGACTCGTTCTTCACACTGTATCCTGCCGTCTCCGAATAGGTGAAGCTGTCAATCCGGCCGTCTATATCCACCTCTCCCTTTTCCAGCGTCAGTCTGCTCACATGGAGTTCATTTCCCTTGATCATGAGCATCCCCTGCTCTGTCTCAAGCAATATCTCGCTGACATCAAAGGAAAGTACATCGTTGACACCGTTAATGGTACAGTTTTTTCTGTTTGTCAGCATCAGTTTATGTGGCTTCTTGCTGTTATTCAGATCCTCCATGAATACCTCCTACCCGATTTTCTCTGTATTTCTTATATATGCCATGAAGGATCTGAATATGCTTTTTATGGGAGATAGCGGAAAAGTTCCTTGGCGTCTTCCTTGCGTACAGTCTCCTGTACATCCAGAACTTCCACTTTTACCTCTTTGTTTCCAAACTGTATGGTGATGGTATCTCCCACCTTAACATTAACGGAAGCCTTTGCAGGCTTGTCATTCACCAACACTCTTCCTGCATCGCACGCCTCATTTGCCACAGTACGTCTTTTGATAAGGCGGGATACCTTTAAATACTTGTCTAATCTCATAATGTTGTCCTTTCTGAATAATTACATATAAAAAGACCTGTATGCATTCATACAGGCCTTTGACAGATCTTATTTATAGGCTTATGCGTTAAGCATGTCCTTCAATGCCTTGCCGGCTTTGAACTTAGGAGCCTTAGAAGCTGCAATCTTCATAACCTCACCGCTCTGAGGATTTCTTCCCTCTCTGGCTGCTCTCTGGGATACTTCAAATGTACCAAAACCAACTAACTGAACCTTTCCGTCATTCTTAAGCTCAGCTGCAATAACGTCTGTAAATGCCTTTAATGCCTTCTCTGCGTCTTTTTTGGATAATCCAGCCTGATCAGCCATAGCTGCAACTAATTCTGTCTTGTTCATGTTGAACTCCTCCTCTTAAATTGAGTTTTCAAATTTACTAGATGTTTCTCTCGTGAAACGCCTATACATATTTATAGACTTTTTTTCATATGTTGTCAAGGTAAAAATGCCAATTTTACGGCATTTTTCGGGATTCGTACTGCTCGATAAGGTCGTCCGTCCGATCCGTGAGTACCTGCTCTGCCGGAACCTTATTCACCCTTGCAATATCGCACACGGCTAACAGCATATCACCGAGTATTTTTTCCATCTCCTGTCCTTCTGCCTTGCCGTCTGTACCTCTCAGCTTCTCAACACTCTGTTGCAGAATATCCAGACTCTCCTCCTGACTGTTTCCCGGTTGGTACAGCTTATCAATCTTTTTCAGAACCTTGGTTGCTCTGGTAAGTGCCGGAAGTTCCAGTGGAATCTCCTGTAATGGCGAGGGAATCCAGGTCTTGTCCCGTTTCTCCTCTTTCTTGATCTCTTCCCAGTTCTTCAGCACCTGCTCCGGTGTATCTGCCGTAGCTGTGCCAAATATATGCGGATGTCTGCGGATCATCTTACGGCTGACCTCGTCCACTACATCCTCCATGGAAAACAATCCTTCTTCCTGTGCGATCTGCGCATGCATGACCACCTGTAAAAGAACATCTCCAAGCTCTTCCCGCATATTTTCTGCATTGCCGGTCTTATCATAGATACGGATCGAGGCAAGAAGTTCTGCGGCCTCCTCCGTCATGCAAGGCCTTAAGCTGTCATGCGTCTGTACCTTGTCCCATGGACAACCGTTCTCACTCCGAAGATCCCGGATAATGTCCAGAAAATCCTGATATGTGTATTTTTCATTATCTTTATGTAGTTCCATATATATCCGTTAACTCTCTTTTATGGTTCCGGTGTCATTGTCGGCTTCTCAGAAGGATCTTCCGTCGATGAACCTGACGTACTGTCTTCAGAAGTCGTTTCCCCGGATGTGCTTCCTGTTGACGTTGTATCACTGGAGCTGCTTCCTGTCGATGTCTTATCCTCGGACGTACTTCCTGTCGATGTCTTATCCTCAGATGTACTTCCTGTCGATGTCTTATCCTGGGATGTGCTTCCCGTCGATGTTGAATCACTGGATGTACTTCCCGTTGATGCTGAATCACTGGATGTACTTCCCGTTGATGCTGAATCACTGGACGTACTTCCTGTCGATGTCTTATCCTCAGATGTACTTCCTGTCGATGTCTTATCCTGGGATGTGCTTCCTGTTGGCGTCGACGTCGTGTTGTCCGATATACTTGTTGAATCTGAACTTGTCGAATCCGAGCTTGTGGAATTTGAAGGCTTGTCGTTGTTCTCCTCTTCCTTCTTCACCAGCGGCTCGCAGGAATAGGTGATGTCATCGCCATCATTATACAGATAAATCGTATAGCTTCTGGTATGATATCCTTCCTTGCGGAGCGAAATTGTATGGCTTCCCGTCACCTTCTTGAACTTCACCGGTGCAGTTCCTATGTAATAGCCATCCAGATATACTTCCACACCTTCCTGACCATCCTTGATATCCACATACACTTTGTTGTTTGCATTTGTAGAATTTGCACTTACGGACTGCTCGTCCACTGTGTTTTCCGATACCGACTGCTTGAACGGTACTTCCTCGTCCTGGGAAAGATCATAGGTTTTCTGCTGTGACTGATCCCAGTCATCCTCAGTGCTGTTCTCGCTTACGCTCGATTCTTCTTCCTTCGGCTCCATCGTGAAACTGATGTTGGCATATTCTGATCCGACCTGAACATGCTTTTGCAGCGGATAATATCCGTCTGCTTCCATATACACCTTATGGATTCCATAAGGAAGCTCTATCGGCTGTGAAATATCAACCACTTCATCATCCACCGAAACCTGAGCTGTGGCAGGGGTTACAGAGAAAACAATCTTTCCGGTCTTTTCCTCTTCGATCTGTATGTCTCCCACATCCAGTACCAGTTCTTTGTTTCGCTCGATCTGTACCTCTTTGGTACAGCTTGCCTTGCTGTTTGACAGTAGCACCTGATAGTTGCCTTCCGGCACCGTCAGAAGCATGTCCTCCGTGATCTGGCAGATCACAGAATTTCCAACCTCGATCCATCCACCGATCAGCGCATCATCATTTTTCAGCCTGAGGTATCCATGTCCCTTCTCGATATCCACACTGTAGATCGTATGACCGATTCCCCGGATGGTAACTACATCCTGCTTGACAACCTCCATATTCTCTATCCGGTTTCCCCCAGAGAGAATTGCCGCTTCGTCCGGCAATGAAAATACGGAGGAACCTATGGATGCCGTATGATTGATGCCACCCAGATCATAATTATCGATATTTTCATAGCACCATGCCTGTGGTGAAATCTGCACGCTGGCAATCTGCCGTTTTCCTTTCAGAAAGTTGACATCCACGATGTCTCCCGGCTGAATCTGGGATACCGTCATCGGGCCTTCATATTTGTCCTTGAAATAAGTCGTTCCACTATAGTACAGCGTATACTGCTTTCCGGTATCCATATTCAAAAAGGTAATGCCGCTGTTTTCCTGATCGACAGACATTACCACTGCCGTATCAGCAGAGTCATAGCTTCCCACCGATGGAACCGTAAATCCTGTGTCGACTACATTTTCCTGCTCCTTGGCAGCTACAACACCGCCCGAAGCTCCACCGGTGAGGAGCATAACCAGACCCATCACAGCCGCTGCTCCCTGTATCCTTCTTCCGTACATCATCCCCACTGATCCTTTCCTTTTGACAAAACCGATTCTATATACTCCCTATGTTCGAAAAAAACTCTCCATGAACAGTTGCTTTTCTCTTTCCTGTGCAAACAGCTTCTCTATCTTTTCCATATTTCTTCCCGGAATCCATGCTTTTCCGGAATTATAATAGAAGTTCACAATCTTCCAGAATTTCTCCGGATAGGCAAATCGATAATAAAGCTGCCTGTAATCCTCCTGCGTCAGCGTCAGTTCCCTGTCGTAAGTCTCAAGGAGTGCATCTCCTATCGTCTGTGACCAGTTGTTTTTCTCCAGAAGCTTCCGCATAAAAAGATAGAGATCCCTGACCGGATAGTCCCTACTGCACTTCTCAAAATTGATCAGCGCATTTCCGGCTCCTGTCCGAAGAATGTTATGGTACTGATAATCGCCATGACAAATCACAGGGAACAGAAAAGAACTGCTCTCATAGGCATAATACCTCAATTCATCAGTAATTTGCAAGGCTATATCCAGAAAATAGTCATAGTGCTTCAAAAGATAAATTTCAAATTCCGTCTTTTGACTTTTTTCGCGCAAAAATCTCCTGACCTTTTTCAGTTCCCGGTTGTGCTTATCATATTCATTTTCAATCCGGAAAACCGCCTGCTTTTCTAATTCCTCACACTCCGTCAGATCCGCTGCTTTATGTAATCGGGCAAGCGTGGTGACCGCATCCTTACACTCCTGTAAGTCCCGCTGGTTACACTCTCTGCCTTCAAAATAAGTCTTTACAATATAGGGTAGCCGGTCCTGATCATATACGATCAAAGCGTCTTCGCCCGTGTGCAGGATCTGCTCCACCATGGGAAAGCCATTCTCGGAAATCTTTTTCAGAAGAAAATCCTGAAAATATATTTTATCCGCAGGGCCAAAATACTCTTTCAGTATCAGAAGTCCCCGGTCAGAATCACACAATATCGCACCTCTTCCCTTCCAGGTTCTGTTTACTTCAATCTCATAATTGTCAAATAAACTGACAGCTCTGTCATTCACGTTCATGTCCTCCGCTCGATCGTCTATCTTATCTTATGAGGTGCTCTTGCAAAGTATGAATTAGAATGACAATTATGTTCAGAAGGGCTGTCCGATCTGTTCTCTTGCTATACGCATAAGCTGCTCTTTACTGTTTAAGGAGGGGTCTTCCAGCACCTGTTCCAAAAGCTTCCCCAGCAGCATACCGATCTCCTTCCCCGGCTGTAAACCAAGTGCGATCAGATCTGCCCCGTTCACGGCAAGTCCTTTCAAGCTTACTGCCTCCTTCCGGCTGCAGATCTCCTGATAAATTGCCTGAATGGTCTCCAGCTTTTCCAGCTTCTCATCTCTTTGATAGGTACTCTGTGCATAGATATCTGCACGTCGCACAGGAAACAGCAGCGGGAAAATGTCCTCTCCCATCCGGTTGACCGCTTTGCGGACTCCTGCGGGCGTCATCCCAATCTGCTGATCATGGTAAAGAACGATTCTGGATACCTTATAAATCGTATCATTGTCAAATTTCAGGCGATGCAGAATCTTTCTTGTTATCTCTTCCCCCACCACCGGATGATTCTTGTTATGTGTGATTCCTTCGGAATCCACCGTCATCGTCTGCGGCTTCCCAATATCATGAAACAACATGCCAAGGCGAAGAACCTTATCTGGCTCAATCTCCTGCATAGAATGCAAAATATGTTCTCCTACATTATAACAATGGTGCGGATTGTGCTGGGGTGTCTCCATACAGAGATCAAACTCCGGAAGGATCTCCTTTGTGATCCCCGTTTCATAGGCAGTCCTCAGATAATCAGGATGATCCGATGTGACCAGCTTTACAAGTTCGGTCTGAATCCTCTCTGCACTGATCTTTTGCAGACTCGGTGCCATTTCCCGGATTGCCTGCTGCGTCGCTTCTTCTATCTGATATCCAAGCTGTGCAGAAAACCGGACTGCCCGCAGCATCCGGAGCGCATCCTCGGAAAATCTCTCACGTGCATCGCCGACACACCGTATCATCTGTCGCCCGATATCTCCCGCCCCATCAAAAATATCTATCAATCCATCCTGTTCATTGTAAGCCATCGCATTGATTGTGAAATCCCTGCGCTTCAGATCCTCCTCAAGAGAGGCTGTAAAAATAACCTCCTTCGGATGCCTTGCATCCTCGTATTCCCCATCAATCCGATAGGTGGTAACCTCAAAGCCTTCCCGATCCAGAAGCACCGTCACCGTTCCATGCTGGATACCCGTATCCACTGTTCTCGCAAACAGCCCTTTTATTTCCTCAGGCTTTGCCGAAGTGGTGATATCCCAATCGTTCGGCTCCCGTCCCAGAATGCTGTCCCTGACACAGCCGCCGACGGCGCAGGCCTCATAGCCCGCCGCCGTCAGTGTGTTGATAATTGTCTTTACTTTTTCAGGCAAAAGTATCTTCATATGCCTTTGTTACTCCTCGTCATCCTTGGCAAGCGAGCTGACCAGCATGTCCAATTCCTTTTTGGATAATATCGATCTGCTTCGCTCGACAAATTCTTTCTTTTCATCATCATTCATATTCGCAAAGCGATCCATCGCAAGACGATTTGATGCAAATGCGAGTCCCAGATTCAGGGGAAGTTCATTATAATCCATATCAGCACCTCTTTAAAGTATTTTTTCCTTCATAGAGTGTACTTTTATGTCTGAAACTATTCACGGTAAGATCCCCTGGAATGACCTTTCGCCCCTGGCATTTTATTATCTTGTGGACTTTATTGAAGTGTCGCAATTCCCTTGAGACGGATATCCTCTGCGGACGCACCTACCAGGATCTCATAGTCTCCCGGGTCTGCCACGAAATCGTGAATGTGCACATCAAAATAAGCAAAATCCTGTTTCGTCAGAGTGATGGTTACCTTTTGGAATTTGCCGGGAGCAAGCTTCACCTTGGCAAAACCCTTAAGTTCCTTGTGCGGTCTGTCCTCCTTGTGGGAGATCGGTGCGACATAAATCTGCACAACTTCCTCTCCGGTTCTTCTTCCCGTATTTCTGACGGTGAAGGATAATTTCATTGCCTTATCCTTCTCCGGCTGAAATTTCAGTCCACTGTACTCAAAGCTTGTATAGGATAATCCATGGCCAAAACAGAATGCAGGCTTTATGCCGGCTTTGTCATGATGTCTGTAACCATAGTATAATCCCTCATCCAGCCGGATTTCACCCCATTTCCCAAACTGTCCGTTCTGTGCCGTTGCACAATCTTCATATTTTGCCGGAAAAGTCTCTGCCAGCTTGCCGGACGGGCTAATCTCTCCAAATATGATTCTGGCAAGTGCATTTCCTGTCTCCATCCCGGCATAATAACTCCACAAAACAGCCTGTGCTTTGTTTCTCCAGGGCATCTCTACCGGAGAGCCTCCAACAAAGGTCAGCACAATGTCCTTTCTCACCTTGAGCAGTTCTTCAATCAGAAGATCCTGTTCATACGGTAGCTTCATATCACTGCGGTCAAATCCCTCACTGTCTATATTGTGATTCAGTCCTCCGACAAAAATTACGGCATCGGCATCCTTTACCGCCTCAACCGCCTGCGCAAAGAATGTCTTATTTTTCTGATGGATCTCTTCCCGCTCCTTCTCCAGCTGTGCCAGTCTTGCCTCTTCATCCTTACGATAGTTCTCTGCCTCGTGCTCCTCATCCCGCACGGCCTGTCCAACGCTCGTCTCTTTCAGTTCATCCAGACTGGTCGCCTGCCAGTTCTGCTCGTAGGTCTTTGGCTTCTCCGGCACATAATACCCAGGCACATACACTACCTCTGTATTTCCACCAAGATAACTCTTCAATCCCATCAGAGGGCAAATCTCATAGAGTGCCTTAATCTCGGCACTGCCGCCACCGTCAGAGTGGATTTTGGCAGCATTCTGACCGACGACCACAAGCTTTTTGATCTTTCCGGCATCAAGGGGAAGAAGTTCCTCCTCGTTTTTCAAAAGAATCATCGACTCTTCCGCCACCTTACGCGCAATCTCCCGATGCTCCGGTGTATTATAGGCCCCGGCCTTTCTCTCCTGCTTCTCTTTGCCAAGCATTTTCAGGCGGAACATCATCCGAAGAAGGTTGCGTACCTTCTTATTGATACATTCCTCCGATACCTCTCCCTTTTCAACCAGTCCTTTGAGCGGGTTGGCCAGCTTATACTCATCAAAATCCGGAAAAACAGACATTTCCAGATCCAAAGAGCACTCTGCCGCTTCCTTTGTCTTGTGGACACCTCCCCAGTCACTGATCACCGTTCCGTCAAAGCCCCACTCACCGCGCAGGATCAAATCCAACAGATTCCGGTTTTCACAACAATGCGTGCCGTTAATTTTATTATAGGCACCCATAACAGAGTAAGCCTTGCCCTCCTGTACGACCGCTTTAAATGCAGGCAGATAAATCTCATACAGAGTTCTGTCATCGATCAGTTCATTCACCATCAGACGATCTGTCTCCTGTACATTTGCCGCAAAGTGCTTCACACATGCCGCCACGTCATTCTCCTGCACTCCCTGCACAAAGGGAACTGCCATCTGTGCTGTCAGCTTAGGATCCTCACTCATATACTCAAAATTCCGTCCACATCTGGGATCTCTCTTGATATTGATTCCCGGAGCCAGAATAACATCTTTTCCACGACCTCTTGCCTCCTCACCCAGTACATGACCCATATCATGCGCAAGCGAACAATTCCACGTAGATGCCAACGCACTGTTACAGGGAAGATAAGATACCGCATCGTCATTGTTCCCTGCCGGAATCCAACGGTCGGGCATAAACTCTGCCCTCACCCCCATCGGTCCGTCAGATGTGGAAATTGCAGGAATTCCCAGCCGCTCCACGGCTCCCGATTTAAACAAGGTTGCCCCGTGTATCATGGCAAGCTTCTCATCAAGTGTCAGCTTCTTGAGCAGCTTATCTATTTCCTTTTCCACTTTTTTATCATTATTTTTTTCTGTCATGAACATGTTCTGTGACTCCTCTCTTCTATGTATGTGATACAGCCGCGCACCTTCGCCAATCTGTTTCTGTATAGTTATTGTGATTTTAGTATATCGGGAAAATAGCAGAGATACAATTACGTTTTTTTATATTTTTTTCCTGCATAATTTGAAAAAAGCCTGTCAGTAGTATACACTAAATTATGCTAATATGAACTCGGAGGAAATTATGAATACTACTATTGTAACATTAAAAAAAGGAGAAGGCCGTACCCTGAAATCCGGCGGTGCATGGGTTTACGACAATGAGATCGACAGCATTCTCGGAAGCTTTGAGAATGGCGACATCATAACAGTCCATGACTTTGACGGCTATTTTATGGGATACGGATTTATCAATACCAAATCCAAAATTACGATCCGCATGATGAGCCGTCGCGAGGATCATCCCATCACGGAAGATTTCCTGCGGGATCGGGTCCGCGCCGCATGGGAATACAGGAAGCAGGTCATCGATACCAGCAGCTGCCGTATTATTTTCGGAGAGGCAGACTGGCTTCCCGGTCTGGTCGTGGATAAATTCTCCGACGTCCTCGTCGTGGAATCTCTTGCTCTTGGAATCGACAGACTCAAACCCTTTTTGCTGGATACCCTCGTAGAAATTCTGAAAGAGGACGGAATCCTCATCCGCGGTATCTATGAACGCAGCGACGCAAAGGTACGTGAACAGGAAGGACTTCCCCGTTACAAAGGTTTCATCGGAGAGCCCTTTGATACCAAGGTTGAGATCGTTGAAAATGGTGTGAAATATATCGTAGATGTAAAGGACGGCCAGAAAACCGGCTTTTTCCTTGACCAGAAACTGAACCGTGCTGCGATTCACAAGCTTTGCCGGGGCAAAAAGGTTCTTGACTGCTTTACCCACACCGGTTCTTTTGCGCTGAATGCCGGTATTGCAGGTGCAGCGTCTGTTCTGGGCGTTGACGCGTCCGATCTTGGAATTGCGCAGGCCCGTGAGAATGCCTGCCTTAATCATCTTGAAGATCGCGTAAGCTTCACCTGTGCAGATGTCTTTGACCTATTGCCCTCTCTGGAAGAAAAGGGGGAAAAGTTTGACGTTGTCATCCTCGATCCGCCTGCGTTCACAAAATCCAGACAGGCTACCAAAAATGCCGTCAAAGGATACCGCGAGATCAACCTGCGCGGCCTGAAGCTTGTCCGGGACGGCGGTTTCCTTGCCACCTGCTCCTGCTCTCACTTTATGGACCCGGAGCTTTTCGCAAAGACCATCCGGGAAGCGGCGAGAGGTGCCCACAAGCGGCTTCGTCAGGTAGAATTTCACACGCAGGCACCTGATCATCCGATCCTTTGGGCTGCGGATGAAAGCTATTATCTGAAGTTCTACATTTTTCAGGTTGTTGATGAACGGTAGGTACTCGTCAGGAAAAGTAAGAAATGATATTATTATCATGAAAGTAATGTCAGAGAGTGATCGAAATAATTCGGTTACTCTTTTTTATTGGGATGGCATATAAATGTAAAAAAGCACATTGATTGATATCAAAAAATGTAATACAATACATTAAAACATACCAAAGCATTTTAAGGGGCATTTTAAGGAAAGGAGGGCACATACACATGAAACGTAAAATAACATCTAAATTATATGAGTGGAAAAATATGTCGAACGGAAGAATGCCATTGCTTATTTGTGGTGCACGTCAAGTTGGAAAGACATACGAGATGCGTGAGTTTGGAGCATTACATTACAAGAATACAATCTACGTAAATTTTGAAACAGACGAAAGAATTGGAAAATACTTTGATACAGATATTCATGTCGATCATATTATATCTGTTTTAGAAAAATACTATCAGACAAAGATTGTACCTGAAAACACACTTATTATTTTTGACGAAATTCAAATGTGTGAAAGAGCATTAACCTTGCTAAAATATTTTTCAGAAGAGGCTCCGGAATATCATGTAATGGCTGCGGGAAGCCTGCTTGGTGTGGCAGTGAACCGTGAAAAATATTCATTTCCGGTAGGGAAAGTTCAGATGCTGACCATGTATCCGATGGATCTGGAAGAAGTATTGTGGGCAAAGGGCAAACAACTGCTTGCAGATACGATCCGGGAGCATTATGAAAACAATCAGCCATTAGATGAAATACTCCATGAGGAGGCTATGGAGGAATTTTATCATTATTGTATCGTAGGTGGAATGCCGGCAGCGGTAAAAGCTGATCTTGCAAAGGACAGTCCTATAGAACAGACAGAAATCAGACAGATGTTGTTAAATTCCTATATTGCAGACATGACCAAATATGCCAGCCACTCCGATACGGTACACATTTTTGAAGCGTATGATTCCCTTCCGGCACAATTGGCAAAAGATTCCAAAAAATTTCAATACAAGCTGATAAAATCCGGAGCACGGGCATCCCAATATGGAGATTCGATTGACTGGTTGATTCGGGCTGGAATTGTGAATAAGTGCATGAAATGTAGTCAGGGATTTTATCCGGTTGCAGTATATCAGGATGTAAGTGCATTCAAATTATACTATAGCGATATGGGTATTATGTCTGCAAGAATGGGAATGACTCTGGAAGCGTTGAGAGGTAGGGAAACCGAGCATTTTCGCGGTATACTGACAGAAAACTATGTTGCCATTGCATTGAAAACAAATGGCTATGATCTTCATTATTGGGAGTCGGATAATACTGCAGAAGTAGATTTCCTGATACAAAAAGATAGTCATGTAATTCCGGTTGAATGTAAAGCGGGAAATCATGTGAAGGCTAAAAGCATGATGGTTTATATGGAAAAATATGACCCGGTTTATGCAATCAGAATTTCAACAAGAAATTTCGGAATGGTAAAGGGGATAAAGTCAGTGCCATTATATAGCGTGTTCTGTATTTGAAGTTTTATAGTAATCATTTAAAATATAATAAGTTGCGGAGATGGATTTTATGTGGTTTTGGTGGTTTATGTTAATATGCGATCTGATAATTCCCATTTTTATGATTATTGGCGGAAGAATGATGTGGAAACATTGTCCAGAACGTATAAACGGCTTAGTGGGATACAGAACAACCCGTTCAATGAAAAATATGGATACATGGAAATTTGCTCATGACTATTGCGGAAAACTTTGGTGGAAAATAGAATGGTTAATGATGATTCCATCTGCTTTAATACATATTCCGTTATACTATAGCGATGAGAATACTATTGGAATTGCAGGGGGAATTCTTGTGGCAATCCAATGTATTATTTTGATCGCCTCGATTTATCCAACAGAGAAAGCTTTGAAAAAACATTTCAATGATGATGGAACAAAGAAATAAGGTCCGATATGTTCAACTAATAGTTTCATGAACTATCCGTTTGCGTTATTGTAAGATACTACATAAATATCTAGAATTAGTAGTGTCAATGCGATCGCAAAAAAACAGAAAGAGGATCAGATTTATGATACTAGGAGAAAAGATTAGAGCATTAAGGCTTGCAGCAAAACTGACACAAGATGAACTTTCTGGTAAATTAGAAATCAGCAGCCAGGCAATCTCAAAATGGGAAAATGGATCGTGTGCACCAGACATATATATGTTACCAAAATTATCTGTAATTTTTGGTGTGACCATCGATGAGTTATTTGACATAACCATAAAAAATAAACTGCATCGAATTGAAAATATGCTGGTCCGAGTCATCAAGAGAAAAACGTTTTAATTTATGAAGCCAAAATTGCCCTTTGCGAAAAGAAATTTGAAGAAGCCGATCAGTGGATAAATGAATTGCTGACAAATTATCCTGATGACGAAATAGCACTTTTCAAAGCGGCCGGATATTTTGCTGAACTTTGTGACTATGAAAAAGCGTTAAAATATTACAAAAAATCATACAAAAAAGGAACATCCCCAAGATACACGGATTGCCTGTTAGCCCAAGCCACTATTTATGAGATACAGGAAAATTACTAAGAAGCAATCAGTTGTTACAAAAAAACTCTTGAAAACTTAAAAGAGGAATGGAATACATCAGAAGGAACAGAGGTAACCCGTATTCGAGATGAAATAGAAAGACTTAAAGCGTAAAACAAGACGGTCACCCCAAACAAATCTGCCAATTCAATCAATATTTCTATTGGCATTTCTCTTGTTCCCGCTTCATAGTGGGCATAAGAACGCTGGGAAATATGCAAATACTCCCCTCATTGAAGGACTAGACAATAGTTCCATATGGAATAATGCAGATAGCAGTCGAACATTTACAGTAAATTACAATGAAATGCTGTAAATTGACAAACTTTTTTCTTAATTCCAGCAATAAAGCATCGGCCAGCATATTACATCGATTAGGGTTTAAACAAGAAGCTCTCTTGCGGGATAGAAGAATGAATTTGAAGCTCAAAATTGATAATAACTCTCACTTTTTGAAAAAATCCGGATTTACATTTCCTGAGGCGATCGTATTTTCTATCCAGAGCTTGAAGGATTCAATCGTCAGTGACATCCCCTCAAGATACTCTTTTATCCTCAGGAAATCCGATATTTCATCTTCCGTGACTTTTCCGTCCGCTGCAATATCGATCATACGGTCTTTTTCTTTAGAAAGAGTATTTAAGGTCGAAAGCATTTCAAGAGTTATCATAGACAAATCTTTGGCCGTGACCTCTGGAACATGCTCTTTTCCAATCGGACATTCATGTGAACAATAATAATTGCATAACGATGGATTTTTATAGCAGGCAGCCATCGCCAGAATTTCGTCCGGGTGCGGAACACTCTTTTCACTTTCGATCTTTTCTATACGATCGGAAGATACAAATACAAGCTGTTCGGCGGCAGCTTCTCTTGTCAGATTGACGTTTTCACGGCTTATCTGATAAATGTTTTTGTTTTCCCTGGTCGATTTTCTTCCCATAGCTGCTCTCCCTCTCTGTTGCTATATCGTCATTTATTATACATGAAAATCATAGATATTTAAACATTAAAACGCATTTACCTCTTATCCGCGAAATAAGTAATCTTATATCGCACCTATAGACATTTATTTGATAATAAATTAAAGTTATACTTTAGAAACTACTTGACACCAATACAAAATCAATACATTACCAAAGGAGAATAAGATTGAAAAATAGTTTTTTTCAATCGCGAGATTTGTGTCTGCGCACACTTAACACAAACTCGTCATACACAAAAAACGTGTGCAGAAATGAGGAATGAAAATGAAACGATTAACCAAAAGCTATGATAAGAAATTATGTGGAGTATGCGGAGGAATTGCAGAATATTTTAATATTGATCCGACACTTGTAAGAATTGGATGGGTTTTGCTTGTACTCTGCGCCGGAACGGGAGTTTTGGCATACATCATTGCTGCAATTTTAATGCCGGAGGAATAATATGATTTTATTGTTTATCTGTTTATTTATAGTGATGCTTCTATTTGGATTGGCTTTTAAGCTCACCGGAGCCTTATTAAAAGCATGTTTGTGGGTAGTATTTTTCTTACCCGCCGCGCTTGTTCTGGGATGTCTGGGTATTGCCTGCTGCTGTACAATCATTCTCATCCCCATGGGTATTGGTCTTTTTAAAGCCTGCGCTCATGTAATCAGCCCAAGCTTCTAAAAAGCTAATAACATAAAACCGGTTTGTCAATTTAAAATATCATCGTGTATGGTTTACTTTTAATGGACTGGCTGCTTTATATCCGTAGCGAATCCGTGCTAAAATATAATAAAAATGCAAAGGAAAATCGCTATGTCTTCTTATAAACTTATTGCCTTTGATATGGATGGCACTCTTTTAAATTACGAGAAAAAAATATCCGCTGAGACAGCCGAAGCCGTCAGAACAGCCATGCAGCAGGGAATTATCGTCGTTTTCAATACCGGTCGCTGCATGGCAGAACTTCAGGAATACTTTCCAATCCTTGACGTTCCCTATGTCAATTCCGTAAGCGGGGCTCTCGTTCTTGATCGTCACCAGAATCAGACTATCTACAACAATGCCCTGCCGGTAGACACGGTAACAAAAGTTCTCGAAACTGCGCGTCTGGAAGATACCATGATCCACCTTCTGATACAACAATCCATCGTACAGAAGAATGCCATTCCCCGCATGGATCACTACCACATGGAAGTATATCGCAGCATGTATGAAAAGGTTACCAGTACGTGGAATAACCTTTTTGAGGAATACATGCGTGATCCCTTTCCTGTTCCTAAGGTAAATCTTTACCACACTTCAACAGAGGCAAGAGACCGCACACGTCAAAGGCTTGTAGAGCAGAGTCTGCCGATAGAAATCGTCAATGCTGAAAGCACTTCTTTGGAAATCTCTGCAAATGGAATTGATAAAGGCATTGGTCTGGAGAAACTCTGTGAATATCTGCATCTTAACATGTCCCAGGTCGTTGTCGTAGGCGATGCAGACAATGATGCCGAAGCCATGAAAAAAGCCGGACTGGCGGTTGCCATGGGAAATGCCAATGACCAGATAAAAAAACTGGCAGACGTTATCGTTTCCGACAATGACCATGACGGATGTAAGGAAGTTCTTGAGCGGTTTTTCTTTATTTAAATCGCCCCCGAACTTCATCAATCATATTATAATCACATTCTGCTATAGCGCAGATATCTTCATCACTAAATCCCCGTTCCAGCATGTTTTGAATAACCGTCATGGTCTTATTCTTGGCACCTTCCACTTTGCCGGAGCTTCTACCTTGTGTAACCCCTTGAACTATCCCCTGTGATAATCCATTCTTCCGTTCTTCTTCTAATAATTCACGCATTGCTTTACACATGTCAAACTCCTCCTTATCTTCCGTCTTATATACATAATTCATC
>CAKRPS010000022.1 GCA_934385475.1 uncultured Lachnospiraceae bacterium
TTTTTGATCTGCTGGGAAATGGCAGACTGTGAGACATGACACTGTTCTGCTGCCAGATAGAAATTTCCGTTTTCGATAACAGCCTGTATAAAATGTCGCACGGGGATATTGTGCTGCTTCGCATAACTGTCCGACAGTGATTTCTTCAAAAGATTTCTCGGATAAAAGCATAAACATTTTCCCGGTAAATGCCGACTGTCATCAATATTCATTGACAGAGTATTCCAAGGAACGATACAATATCTTTGTGTGTGCATGTTGTCAATGCACACAAACAGGGAAATCAAAATGAGATAAGGGGACAGGTGACAATTATGGGTGGATTTTTTGGAGTTGCGTCCAAAGACAACTGTATCTTTGATCTGTTTTTCGGGACGGACTATCATTCGCATCTGGGTACCAGACGTGCCGGAATGGCTGTATACGACTCAAAAGATGGCTTTGACCGTGCGATTCACAATATCGAAAATGCACCTTTTCGGACAAAGTTCGACAAGGATGCCAACACAATGCACGGAAATCTGGGAATCGGCTGTATTTCAGATTATGAGCCGCAGCCGCTGATCATCCGTTCCCACCACGGTACTTACGCGATCACCACGGTGGGGAAGATCAATAATAAGGATGAACTGGTGGAAGAACTGTTTCAGGATGGCCATGGTCATTTTCTGGAGATGAGTGGTGGTGATATCAATGCAACCGAGCTTGTGGCGGCTATGATCAACCGGAAAGAAAATCTGATCGAGGGCATCCGGTATGCACAGGAGCGGATACAGGGCTCAATGACCATGCTTCTGATGACGTCGAAGGCAATCTATGCGGCGAGGGACCGCTACGGCAGGACGCCGGTAGCGCTTGGAAAGAAAGAGGGTGCCTGTTGTGTGTCCTTTGAGAGTTTTGCCTATCTGAATCTGGGATATCAGACGGAGAGGGAACTTGGACCGGGTGAAATCGTGGCAGTGACACCGGAAGGCTGTCAGACGCTTGCGGCGCCGGGAACTGAGATGAAAATCTGTACGTTTCTGTGGATTTATTACGGATATCCTTCCTCTTCCTACGAGGGCATCAGTGTGGAGAAGATGCGTTATAATTGTGGCGCCATGCTTGCAAGAAGAGACGATGCAAAGCCGGATATTGTTGCGGGAGTGCCAGATTCGGGAACTGCACATGCGATCGGGTACGCCAATGAATCAGGGATTCCGTTTTCCAGACCTTTTATCAAATATACACCTACCTGGCCGCGTTCGTTTATGCCGACCATTCAGAGTCAGAGAAACCTGATTGCCAAGATGAAGCTGATTCCGGTACATGATCTTATCAAGGACAGAAGCCTTCTTCTGATCGATGATTCCATTGTGCGGGGAACGCAGCTTCGGGAGACAACGGAGTTTCTGTATCAGAGCGGGGCAAAGGAGGTACATATAAGACCGGCATGTCCGCCGCTTCTGTACGGATGTAAATATCTGAACTTCTCAAGGTCGACCTCAGAGATGGAGCTTATCACGCGGAGGGTCATTGAGGAGATGGAAGGAAACCGTTATCCAAACCTGAATGCCTATGCAGATCCTGAGAGCGTGGAATACAAGGATATGCTGGAAAATATCAGGAAGAAGCTCAATTTCACATCCTTGCGGTATCATAGACTGGACGATATGATGGAGTCCGTCGGAATTGAAAAATGCAAGCTGTGTACCTACTGCTGGGACGGAAGGGAGTAAGGAGGAGAATATGCTTTTTAAATGTAAAAACTGTGGGGGAAACGTTGTGTTTGAACCAGAGAGAGGAACCATGTTCTGCCCACATTGTGAAGGAGAGGAAAGCCAGGATGTGTTGCAGGGAGGTTCCCTGACGCAGTGTGTGAACTGTGGAGCGCCTCTCGAGGTGGGAGAGTACACCTCGGCAAGCCGGTGTGAACACTGTGGCAGTTATCTTGTCTTTAACGAGAGAGTGGAAGGAGTCTACGAGCCGCATCTGGTACTACCCTTTAAAATCAGTAAAAAGGGAGCCGTTGATGCCATGAACAAAGAATTTGGCAAACGGGTATTTACGCCTGCCGGTTTTCTTTCCTCTAAGAGTCTTGAGAAAATGCAGGGTGTCTATGTGCCCTTCTGGCTGTATGATTATGATGCCGATTATGACTTCGCAGGAGAAGGAACGAAGGTGAAAACCTGGAGAAGCGGCGACACAGAATATGTAGAGACTTCCTACTATGAGGTTGTGCGGAAGATGGAGGCTTCCTTTGATAAGATTCCGGTTGATGCATCTAAAGCAATGGATGATGGGGTTATGGATCTGATGGAGCCTTATGACTATCAGAAATTGAAGGGATTTGATCCGAAATACATGTCCGGCTTCTATGGTGAGGTATACAACGAGACAGCTCCTGAGCTGGAGGGAAGAGCGCAGGTCAAGGCGAGAAATTCGTCGGAGGAACTGATGCAAAGCTCACTGAGCGGGTACAATACCATGAAGCCGCATCACAAGAATCTGAACCTGAAAAGACAGAAGGTACAGTATGCACTGATGCCGGTATGGCAATATCAGTACCAGTATCAGGGAAAGGTATACCAGTATCACGTAAACGGTCAGACCGGCAAGGTTGTCGGCAAGACACCGGTATCCAGAGGTAAGGTTGCAGCCTACGGAGCATCCTTTTTTGCAGCGGTGACGGCAATCTGCTTTTTTGCAGTACGTTTTCTGGAAATATTATAGGGGGAAGAAAAAGACATGAAAGAGTATTTTCGCTATTTTAAATGGCTGTATATCGTGTTGGGAGCCGTGCTTGTGATTTATCTTTTTGTGCTCGGTGAACATGCGATCAAGGCGAAGCTTACATATTATGACAGGACGAACACGGAGTGTATAACGGATGAGAGGGTGTTCGACTATGCGGATGTCCTGACGGATCAGGAAGAGGATAAGCTGAGAAAGCTGATCGACAAGAGAGAGAAGCAGACGGGCTGTGATATTGTACTGGTTACACTGGATGAGCCGCTGGAAGAATATGCAACATCGATTGACCCGTGGGTATCCTCACCGGAGTATGTAAGGATTTATGCAGAACAGTTCTATGAAGAGTGCAATATGGGATATAATGCACCGAACGGTGATGGAGTGATTCTGGTAGACAACTGGTCACGGGAGGATGACGGTGAGATCCATACGTGGCTTTGCACAACAGGCCGTGCAAAGGAAACCTATTCCTATGATGACAGCTATCATCTTCTGGACATTGTGTATCGCTATATAGAAACCAATCCTTACCGGGCCTATAAGGCTTATGTAAACAGCTTTTACCATGGAATGATGGGAACAAGGGCGCTGGATTCTGAGATTCCACAGGGACTTCCTTGGATTGTAGGTTTCATCGCGGCAGTGATTTTCCTGATCGTCAACTGGAATTCCAAGAAGGGCGATAAGACGGTGAATGCCGTTACTTACGTAGCAGGGCATAAGCCTGAGTTTACAGTGATGCAGGATCGGTTCCTGCGCAAGAGCGTGGTCACCCATAAGATTGAGACGAACACCAGCAGTGGCGGCGGTGGCGGTCACAGCGGTGGTGGCGGTGGCGGCGGAAGCCATGGCGGAGCCGGACACAGCCGATAGGAAAGTTTGCTCCAACATTCCTGCTGGCGATCTGGCGGCAGGAGACATAAAAAAACAACCCACATGACGGTATGGGTTGTTTTTTTTATAAGTTTATTTCTCTATGTCTTAAGCCATTTTATTAACAGCTACTGTAAGACGGGAAACTTTTCTGGCTGCTGTGTTCTTGTGATAAACACCTTTCTTGGTAGCCTTGTCGATTGTGGATGTAGCATCAAGCAGAGCGCTCTTTGCAGCTTCCTTATCGCCAGCTTCTACAGCAGCGAGAACCTTCTTAACAGCAGTCTTAACACCGGACTTGATCGCCTTGTTTCTGTCAG
The DNA here is from genome assembly GCA_934385475.1 of uncultured Lachnospiraceae bacterium. Classification (GTDB taxonomy): domain Bacteria; phylum Bacillota; class Clostridia; order Lachnospirales; family Lachnospiraceae; genus UBA3282. The sequence continues at coordinate 3,927 of CAKRPS010000022.1, forward strand.
CTTTAGTCTTGTTTACTAAGATTCTCTTCTTTGCAGATTTAATGTTAGCCATGATTACACCTCCATCTAAAGTCAAGTATTTGGAGCGTGTCTCATTAAAGCCGGACACGGACGTCTTAATGTAAACACACGCATATTATTGTAGAATATGGGATTGTGTATGTCAATACATATTTTGGACATTTTTTGGAAAAATAAAGGTTACAGTTTGAACAATACTATACAAGGGTAACACAAAAGCACGATTTTGCATATAAAATAGATAAGATAAAATGCAGGAGGAGACAATATGGACGGCTGGTCAACAGTCAGGACGGACCTGGCACTGGAAGCCAGAGAAAGCATCGGAGAAAAAGAGACGGAAGTGCACGGAGTCAAAGTGGAAAAGGAATACGATGAAGCCAGTGATGTGCATATTACGACTGTGGTGGTAGAAACCAAAAATGGGGCAAGGATTCTTGGAAAACCCATGGGAACCTATATCACATTGGAGGCACCTGCCATGACGGAACCGGATGATGACTATCATCAGGAAATCTCGGAGATATTGGCACAGGAGATTCGTAAGCTTCTGCCGGACCCGGAAAAAGAGCAGTCCATTCTTGTGGTCGGGCTTGGAAACCGGGAGGTTACAGCAGATTCTCTCGGGCCGAATGTGGTTGATAATCTCTTTGTCAACAGGCACATTGTACGGGAATATGGGAAGGTTGCCTATAACTGTACCAAAATGCACATGGTAAGCAGTCTGGTACCGGGAGTAATGGCCAAAACCGGAATGGAATCTGCGGAGATCATCAAGGGTGTGATCGGGGAGACAACCCCGGATCTGGTGATCGTCATTGACGCGCTGGCGGCGAGATCCACCAAGAGACTGAACCGCACGATCCAGATTACAAACACAGGGATTCATCCCGGCTCCGGAGTTGGAAATCACCGGAATGCGATCACACAGGAGAGCCTGCAGGTTCCGGTGCTTGCGCTTGGCGTTCCGACTGTTGTGGATGCGGCTACTATTGTGGGAGACGCGATGGGAGAAAGACCGGTGGCATTAAAGGAACTGAATAATATGTATGTGACCACAAAGGATGTTGATTTTCAGATACAGCAGATCAGTCATATCCTGTGTGATGGAATCAATCAGGCTTTGCAGATGTAGGATTTGGAATGATGTCCATGGGTCAGTGCATATACTGAAAATATATGGACAGGAAAAAAAAGATTGCAAGGGGAATGCTTATCGTGCTTTTGCTGTGCGGAGGCATTGCTCTTTTCAGGGAATTTTCAGGATATCAGCAGGAAAAAGGACAGGAAAATGTTCTGGTAAAATGGATGGAACAGTCAACCATGGAGTTATATCTGCCCGCAGTAAAAATGAGAGAGGGGGCTGCCGGAAACATGGGAGAGGGCAATCTGTGGACGAGATTATTGCTCTATCCATATCCTGTGTTTCTCGGTATTCTGGAGCAGGAGGAGCAGAAGCCGGATGTCTGTGCAGAAAGCGATTATGAGCAGTTGCTGCTTCTGGAAGGAACGGATGAGGACCGGAAGAACATAGCGCAGGATGATCTGGCCTATGAGGAGGACGCGCTTCACCTTGGCAGTGAGATGGAGGATGCCCTGCAAAAAGAAAACGGACTTTATATGGAAAATCAGGCTGCTCTTTCGGAACAGGAAGCCAGGGAGCGGGAGAGCGCGGAGACAGAAGAGAACAACGGGGAGCAGGAAGAGAACAACGAGGAGCAGGAAGAGAGCAGAGCTTTTGAACGTTCGCAGGAGAGAAAATACTGCTACCAATGGGACACTTTGCAGTCGTATCAGGAGCTTATCAAAGCCTTCTATGCAGTGGATGCAACGACGGTAGCGGATGCGGAGTATATCAATCTGGATTCTTTGCTGCAGAAGGATATGCGGATACAGGGAGACGGAGAACAGCCGCAGATTCTGATCTATCACACTCACTCAAAGGAGGATTTCGTGGATTCCGTGCCGGGAGATACCTCTACTACGATCGTGGGTGTCGGGGAATATCTGGCACAGATTCTGCGGGATACATATGGCTATAACGTGATCCATCATACCGCCTGTTATGATGAGGAGAGAGACTATGCATACAGCAATTCCCTGCCGGAAATGGAAGAGCTGCTTGCCCAGAATCCTTCTGTGGAGGTAGTGATTGATCTGCACCGGGATGAAATGCCGGAGGATCGCAGACTGGTGGTGGAGTTAGACGGAAGGCCGACAGCGCAGTTTATGTTTTTCAATGGGATGAGCCGGACTACGAAGGGAAAGATCGATCATCTGGAGAACCCATATCTGGCGGACAATCTGGCATTTTCTTTTCAGATGCAGGTTGCAAGCAATGAATATTATCCGGGGATTGCCAGAAGAATCTATCTGAAGGCGTACCGCTATAACATGCATATCTGCCCGAAAACACTGTTGATCGAACTGGGAGCACAGAACAATACCCTGGAGGAGATACGAAATGCCTGTGAGCCGCTTGCGCATATTCTGGACCTGGTGCTGAGCGGGCAGGAGCCGGTGAAAGAGGTGCAGGAATAAATTTGACTGGACAAATTTTCAAAACGGTGGACACAGTTTCTTCCATTTGTTATACTGATTTCCGTGGCAAAATGTTTTTTTCACTTTGACAAGGAGGAAGCTATGGCATCCATAGATCAAAGCAAAATAAGGAATTTCTGTATCGTGGCGCACATTGATCATGGCAAGTCGACACTGGCTGACCGTATTATAGAGAAGACCGGTCTTCTGACAAGCCGTGAAATGCAGGCACAGGTACTGGACAATATGGAGCTGGAGCGTGAGAGAGGTATTACGATCAAGGCACAGACTGTGCGGATCATCTATCATGCAAAGGACGGTAATGAATATATATTTAATCTGATAGATACACCGGGACATGTGGATTTTAACTATGAGGTGAGCAGGAGTCTGGCTGCCTGCGACGGAGCAATCCTGGTGGTTGATGCGGCGCAGGGAATTGAGGCGCAGACGCTTGCAAACGTCTATCTGGCACTGGATCATGATCTGGATGTATTTCCGGTCATTAACAAGATCGATCTGCCCAGTGCGGAGCCGGAACGTGTCAAGAATGAAATTGAGGATGTGATCGGAATTGAGGCACAGGATGCGCCTTTGATCTCAGCCAAAAACGGAATCGGCATTGAGGAAGTGCTAGAGGCGATCGTGGCGAAGATACCGGCACCCGGAGGAAATCCGGACAACCCTCTGCAGGCGCTGATCTTTGATTCGATCTACGATTCCTACAAGGGCGTGATCGTATTCTGCAGGATTAAGGAAGGCAGAGTACACAAGGGAACAAAGATCAAAATGATGGCGACCGGAGCTACGGCGGAGGTCGTTGAGGTAGGTTATTTCGGGCCGGGACAGTTTATCCCCTGTGAGGAGCTTTCAGCCGGCATGGTAGGATATCTGACAGCTTCGATCAAGAATGTGAAGGACACAGCGGTCGGCGACACGGTGACGGATTTGGAGAATCCCTGTGCGGAGCCGCTTCCGGGCTATAAGAAGGTTAATTCCATGGTGTACTGCGGTATGTATCCGGCAGACGGTGCAAAGTATCCGGATCTGAGGGATGCGCTGGAAAAGCTGCAGCTCAACGATGCTTCACTCAATTATGAACCGGAGACATCGATTGCGCTTGGTTTTGGATTCCGTTGTGGTTTTCTGGGGCTGTTGCATCTTGAGATCATACAGGAACGTCTGGAGAGAGAATACAATCTGGATCTGGTCACAACAGCTCCGGGTGTTATTTACCGGGTGTACAAGACCAACGGAGAGATGATCGAACTGACGAATCCATCCAACCTCCCGGACCCTTCGGAGATTGAATATATGGAGGAACCGATCGTAAGTGCGGAGATCATGGTGACAACGGAGTTTATCGGGCCGATCATGCAGCTTTGCCAGGAGCGGAGAGGCCGCTATATCAGTACGGAATATATTGAGGCGACCAGAGCACTTCTGAAATATGATCTGCCGTTGAATGAGATTATCTATGATTTCTTTGACGCATTGAAATCGAGATCAAGAGGATATGCTTCCTTTGACTATGAATTAAAGGGCTATGAGCAGTCAAAGCTTGTGAAGCTGGATATTCTGATCAACCATGATGAGGTCGATGCCCTTTCCTTTATCGTGCATGCGGACAGCGCGTATGAGCGCGGAAGAAAAATGTGTGAGAAGCTGAAAGAGGAGATCCCGAGACATCTTTTTGAAATTCCGATCCAGGCGGCGGTCGGCGGCAAGGTAATCGCGCGGGAGACGATCAAGGCATTGCGTAAGGACGTGCTTGCCAAGTGCTACGGCGGTGATATCAGCAGAAAGAAGAAGCTGCTTGAGAAACAGAAGGAAGGCAAAAAGCGTATGCGCCAGGTAGGAAATGTGGAGGTGCCGCAGAGTGCTTTCATGAGCGTGCTCAAGCTGGATGATAAGTAACTATAATAATAAGGACAGGAATAGCAGATGAGAGAGTTAAGTCTTTATGTTCACATTCCCTTTTGTGTCAGGAAGTGCCTCTACTGTGACTTCCTGTCTTTTTCTGTTGCTGATAAAAGGGAAAAGATTAAAAGTTATGTAAACCTACTGGCAAAAGAGATCAGAATGTGGGGGGAAGCCTGCAAGGACAGAACCGTAGTCAGCATTTTTTTTGGAGGAGGGACACCTTCCCTTCTTGATGAAAATGAAATGGAGCTTCTGATGGAACAGATACGGGAGAACTTTGCACTGACAAAGGATGCGGAGATCACGATGGAGATGAATCCGGGAACGGTGTCACTGGAGAGTCTTGTGGCCTACCGGAAAGCCGGAATCAACCGGATCAGCATTGGACTCCAGTCTGCCAGAGATGAGGAACTGAAAGCAATCGGAAGAATCCATACTTATGCGGAGTTTCAGGACAGCTTTGCGTGGGCAAGACAGGCAGGCTTTGAAAATATCAATATTGATCTGATGGCGGCCCTGCCGGGACAGGACATTGCATCGTACCGGAGTACACTGGAAAAGGCAGTGGCATTTTCACCGGAGCATATTTCTTCCTACAGTCTGATTCTGGAGGAGGGCACCTTTTTATATGACAGACAGGAGGACTACCGGTTCCCGACAGAGGATGAGGAGCGGGAGATGTATGACCTCACAGAGGAGATCCTGCAGAATGCCGGATATCATCGCTATGAAATATCAAACTATGCCAAAGACGGGTATGAATGCCGGCATAACAAGGTGTACTGGAGAAGAGGAGATTATCTGGGTCTTGGCCTTGGGGCCTCTTCCATGATGGAAAACTGGAGGTGGAAGAATCCCTCCGAGCCGGAGAAGTACCGGAGGTATGTGGAGGGAAAGGAGCCGTTGAAGGGAATTTCCATGCAGACGCTGACGGTGCAGGAACAGATGGAGGAATTTATGTTTCTGGGGCTGCGTCTGACAGCCGGGATCAGTGCAAGAGAGTTTGCTGTCTGCTTTGGAACAGACATTGAAAGTGTCTATGGAGAGGTGCTTGAAAGACATTACCTGCAGAAGACGATGCAAAAAAGTGGCGATAGAATTTGGCTGACAAAGCGGGGAATGGATGTGAGCAACTATGTGATGGCAGATTTTCTGTTTGATACCTGAGCCGCTGGCGGTGTCGGATGCGGAGCCGCTGCTTTTATGAATGGTGAGGGCTGAACTGTTACTTTATACAATTATTTACAACTATTTACAATGTTTTTAGTTGAATTTTATAAAAGGGATTTGTATAATAGAGGGAAAGGGCTTCAAAGAGCAAGGTTATTTTTAGGTGGAAAGGCACTTCGGGTATCCAGAGTTCATAGAATAGGATAAATGGACTTTGGGGGCTTCTTTTGAAAACATTTAAGCAACCATTATCGGCGAAGGAAGAAGCCATGTATCTGGATCGACTGGAAAAAGGAGATGCTGATACCCGCAGGGAAGCCAAAGATGTGCTGATCGAGAGAAATTTAAGGTTGGTTGCGCACATTGCCAAGAAATACCAGAATGTCGATGAGGATATGGAGGATCTGATCTCCATAGGAACGATCGGTCTGATCAAAGCGATCGACTCTTTTGATGCGGGCAAGGGGAAACTCAGCACTTACGCGTCGAGATGCATTGACAACGAACTTTTGATGCTGCTGCGAGCCAAAAAGAAGACATCCCGGGAGGTTTCTTTATATGAGCCGATCGGAACGGACAAAGAGGGTAACGAAATCAATCTGCTTGATGTGATCGAGCAGGAGCAGGTTGACATTGTGGAACGGATGGAAGCGGAAGATCAGATCGGGCATCTGCCGGAATTGATTCGTGGAAGATTAAGCGACAGGGAGAAGCAGATCATTGTACTCCGTTATGGACTGGCCGGGGGGCAGGAGGTAACACAGCGTGAGATAGGGAAACGATTGGGGATATCGAGAAGTTATGTTTCCAGGATTGAAAAAAGAGCCCTGGAAAAATTAAAAAACGGGTATGAAGCAATATAGTGTAAAAGCCACGGAAGGCGTTAGGAGGGACAGAAGATGCTGTTTGTCAAGAAGGATGATTTGAAGATTGGAATGAGACTTGCAAGACCGATCTATAATAAGAATGGGGTCCTGCTCTATGAGAGAAATTCCAAGTTGACTCAGCAGGGTATTGAAAGCATCCGGAATTTTGGATTGATTGGAATGTTTGTGCTGGAGCCGGCAGAACCGGCAATGCCAATGACAGAAGATGATATTGAATTTGAACGGTTTCAGACAATGTGCGTCTATTCCATTCAGGAGGAATTGGATAAGATCGTCAAGGCGAAACGTACAAATCGTATGCAGATCATAGCTTCGGATATTATCCGTAATTATGGACATTTGGAGAGAAAGATCAACTTTGTGCAGAACCTTCGCAGCAAGGAGGATTACTATTACAAGCACTCTCTGAATGTGGCAATGCTCTGTGCCATGATGACGCATTTGATGAATGTCATGGTGGAGGAGCAGCTTGAGACAGTGCAGGCAGCACTGGTACATGATATTGGAAAACTGACCGTGATAGAGTCTATCCGGGAAAAGGATGTGCTGAACGATGCCGAGAGGGCAGAAATCCGGGCAGCAGAGATCGCGGGCTTTGACTTGATCGAGACGGTCTTTTCCTCAACGCCCAATGTCAAGAGGATCTGTGCACAGGCGCAGAAGGCGGTAGACAGTCTGCGCAGCGGGGAAGATATTTCAGCTATGAAGATGGTGGTCGGTGCAAAGGTGCTTGCCGTTGCTGAAACCTTTGATACGATGACCGCCGTACAGATTGGTGCAGGCCCTGTGTCGGAGGTAGCCGCGTTGAAGCATCTGATGGAGCACCCGGATGTGTATGACAGGGAGGCTGTACAGGCGCTGATACACTCGATCAATATTCTCACACCGGGAATCAGTGTGGAACTCAACACCGGAGAGAAGGCACTGGTACTGACAGCCAATGAGGAGAACATCCTGCAACCGATGATCCTGATGTTCAATGATAACAGTATTATTGATCTGAGCAACGATACGGTGTATGGGGATCTGGAGATTAAGGATATCATGAAGACCATGGATAACCGGTACATTATGAATGTAGATCTGCTCAGAAAGCAGGGAATCATGGTAGAGGAACCCGTCTTTGTGGAAGTACCGCAGGAACAGTAAAACAGGAATAACAAAAGCGGTCTGCCCTTTGGGGCAGACCGCCTGAATCAAAATCATCACGGACGAATCCTTCGTCCACACTTCTAATTTAAAATCATCACGGCAGATCGCTGGAATTATCAGGAAAATGATACAGAAAAGATAAAGGAGGAAATATTTTTTTGCTCAGTACAATTACATCAGGAACTATTTATGGCATGAGCAGCCGTCTGATTCAGGTGGAGGTTGATGTCTCACCGGGGCTGCCCTGTTTTCAGCTGGTAGGACTACCGGGGTCAGAGGTAAGGGAATCGCGGGAAAGAGTCAAGGTTGCCCTGAAAAATGCCGGGATCAAAATGCCGCCCATGTGCATTAATGTCAATCTGTCACCGGCCAATCTTCCCAAGAACGGAACATTGCTTGATCTGCCCGTGGCAGTTGGAATTTTGATCGCTATGGAAAAGCTTTCGCAGGAAGGAATAAAGGACACGCTTCTGCTGGGAGAGCTTGGACTGTCCGGGGAACTCAAGCCCGTAAAGGGAGTGCTCCCCATCGTACAGAAGGCCGCCCGGAAGGGGATAAAACGGTGTCTGCTTCCGGCACAAAATTCATGGGAAGGCGCACTGATTCCGGAGATAGAGATTATCGGGCTGCATGACATCAAGGAAACTATCGGCTATCTTCAGGCAAGGGAAAAGGGGGAAGATGCCGGGATATGCAGGACACAGGTGGATGTGAGGAAAATCTTACAGGATGAAAAGGGACAGGAGAAGTTGGACTATGGGGAGATCAGTGGACAGAGAAGCGCCAAAAGGGCGGCAGAAGTGGCGGCAGCGGGATTTCATCATCTGCTTCTGATCGGGCCACCCGGTTCCGGCAAGACGATGATCGCAAGGAGACTCCCGACAATTTTGCCACCGCTCTCTGTGGAGGAGAGTCTGGAAGTCTCTTCTGTTTACAGTATCGCGGGACTTCTTCCGGCAGAGCCGCCTCTGATCACTCACAGACCCTTCTGGAATCCTCACCATACGATCACCGGCAGGGCACTTGTCGGAAGCGGAAGGGTTCCCAAGCCGGGGATGGTATCCCTGGCTCACAGGGGTGTCCTTTTTCTGGACGAACTGCCGGAGTTCAAAAGGGAAACACTGGACATTCTGAGACAGCCGTTGGAGGACCGACAGGTGCAGATTGCAAGAAGCAGTGGAACCTATACCTATCCGGCTGATTTTATGCTGGTGGGAGCCATGAATCCGTGCCCGTGCGGTTTTTATCCGGACAGGGAAAGGTGCCGCTGCTCGGAGCGCGAGGTGAGACAATATCTGGGGAGAGTGTCCGGGCCGATCATGGATAGAATGGATATCTGTGTGGAAACACAGCCGATGGAGTTTCAGGATTTGGAAAGCGGCAGGAAAGGAGAAAGCAGTGAGCAGATTCGGAAGCGGATATTGAAGGCAAGGAAACGACAGGAAGAGCGTTTCCGGGAAGATAGAATCACTTTTAATGCCGATATGGGTGCTGGAGAAATCGAGAAGTACTGCGTGCTGGGCGACAGGGAAAAAGGGTTCATGGCGCAGATGTTCGAGAGCCTGCAGCTTTCTGCCAGGGGGTATCACAAGATATTAAAGGTGGCGAGAACTATTGCAGACCTGGCGGACAGTGAACAGATAGAAGAGCCGCACCTTGCGGAAGCTATCTGCTACCGGCAACTGGATAAAAAGTATTGGGAGTAGAAGGAAAGGAGGATAGCATGAGTGAACAGGATGGAAAAGAGAAGGCATACGAACACTGGCTGCTACAGGCGGCAGGCACAGGAAACAGAGGTTTCCTGAGGCTCCTCCGGAAAGAGCGCAGTGCCAGGCAAATCTATGAAGAAGTGACGGCAGGAACACTGAAAGAAAACCTGCCGGAACGGTATCAGAAGAAAGCGGAGAAACTGGAACGGTTTCACCCGGACTATGATATAGAAGCCGGGTATAAGCGACTGTCGCAAAGGGGGATAAAACTGGTAGTGGAGGGAGAAGAGGAATATCCTGAGCGGCTGCAGAAGATTCCAGACCCGCCGTATGGATTATACTATGCAGGAAAATTACCCGATAAGGAGAAAAAAGCAGTGGCAATCATCGGGGCAAGAGACTGCTCAGAATACGGCAGATACATGGCAAAACGGTTTAGTACTGCGCTGGCACGGGCAGACATAGACGTAATCAGTGGCATGGCAAGGGGAATTGATGGAATCAGCCAGCAGGCGGCATTGCAGGCAGGAGGTTATTCCCTGGCGGTATTTGGCTGTGGAGTGGATGTCTGTTATCCGGCAGAGCATCGGGATTTATATGATTCCCTGCTGGAAAGGGGCGGTGTCTGCTCAGAATATCTGCCGGGAACCGAACCCAGGGCAATGCTGTTTCCACCCAGAAACCGGATTATCAGTGGGCTGGCAGATGTGATACTGGTCGTAGAAGCCAGGGAGAAAAGCGGAACTCTGATTACTGTAGATATGGCACTTGAACAGGGAAAGGAAGTGTATGCCCTGCCCGGGCGTGCTACCGACCCGTTAAGCCGCGGGTGCAACAGACTGATCAAACAGGGGGCAGGATTGGTGGAAACGCCGGAAGAACTGATTGGAAACTTACGGGGAAGCCTGTCCCATGCGGAAAAGAATGGGAAAAACTGGACACAGCAGGAGATGGTATTCCTGGAAGGCACCCAACAGAGGCTGTGGGAGTTATTGGATTTTGCCCCACAGTCAGCAGAACAGCTGCAGCAGCAGTACGAGAAAGCTTATGGGGAACAACTGGAGATTACCACCTTGTTCTATGAACTGCTGCAAATATGCGGGAAGGGCTATGGAAAACAGGTAGGGGGCAGTTATTTTGCGAAGAAGGGTGGGGAGTAGAAAGTAAGGCATTTGATTCAACATACAGGAAGCTGGGGGACTGTCCATTTCCGGTCACCGTTCTGAAGCACTTCGTAATGAAAAATAAAACGAAAAAGGCTGTTTGGAGATTGCTGATCGAAGATCCATATCTGTATGTAATGCAGTGATTTTGTTGAGATGCAATTAAAAACTGTATTTCGCACAATAAAATAGACAATAATGAGTATGCAAATAAAAAACAAAACCTTTCACAAAAAAATGAATTGCATTTCGTACAAAAATGTGCTAGAATCTTCAAAGAAAATGTGAATAAATTGCATTTCTGTAATTCCGAAGCCTACACAGAAATCTCTTAATTCATTGTATCAATGAAAAAAGCAGAAAAAGGGAATCGGCAGGAATGGAAAAGGAGAGAACGATGAACAAGAAGGAATTGAAACGAAGAGGAAAAGGACTGCTGGCACTGATGCTTGCCTTTATGATGATGTTTGGGTCAAGCATGACGGTATTTGCAGGTAATACGTACCGGTTGGATATCCCGCTTGGAGGGGGGTATGGTGGGTATACTGTTAGTGGAGATCCGACAGGTTTAACGACAGGGCAGACTCTGGAAGGTGGTGATATTATTGAAATTAACAGTGGAGCTCTGATAGTTACGATTGATGGTGGTGGTAGTCTAGAGGAGAAATATAATGATGTACGTGGCATGCTTTATGTTGAATTGCCGGCAGGAGGCAAATATCAGGTTGATAGCCATAGTGCACAGTTACCTGATCCAAAATATCCTAGAGTAACTTATAATGTAGCATTAAGTACCATTCCTGCCACTCCATCCGGCGGCACCGGAAATACCAGCACTGAAAGCAATAGCGACGATACAAAGAGCGGGAATGTCAGCCCCGAACTGTCCGAGGAGGAACAATACATTGCAAGACTCAGAAGCGAGTATTGGGAAAACCATGTGCACACCTTTTCCTGGGTGACCACGCGGGAGGCAACGGCAGAGCAGGATGGAATACAGGAGAACAGGTGCTCCTGCGGACTGGTGCAGGATACAACGGTTATTTCCGCAGGTCAGGTCATTCTTCAGAAATTCTATGATATGGTCAGAAATGCCCCTGCGGACGGAACAGTTTCCTACGACAGCGGCAGGCTGCATACGATTTCCGATAAGATGCTGGAATGTCTGTCGGAAAGAAGTGATGTTACAGTGGAGGCTTCCTTTGTCTATGAGGGAACTGCTTATAAGATGACGATTCCGGCAGGCTGCGATTACTCTGCACTGCTGTCCGATGAGGATGCTTTTTACGGCTATTTCTATTTTGCACAGCAGACAGGAGCAAAGATAGAGCCGATGGCATAGGCAGGCAATTATATTTTGAATTGAGGCATTGTATCACAGGTCTCTGCTGCGAAAGCAGCGGGGACCTGTTTTGTGAAGGAGATTCCGTTCGCTGTGAGGTACTATTCATATAGCCTGGCACCATGAACTACAGGGGTGTAAGGGGTTCTTCGACCGCTAATATGCAGGCACAGTATCCGGGTTCCGGCTGATAGCAGTAGATGGTCAGATGCTTGCCAATTTCGGGACTGTAATCATGCAGGACACGTTGCACCCCGTTTAGAGCCACATCTGCGTAGGCGACCAGCCATTTCCGGTCACCGTTCTGAAACACTTCATAGAAGGAATGGTTTACCATGGCCTCCACAGGGACGCCTTCCACGATTTCCATATATTTATTGCAGTAGCGGAAAATGAAATCAATTCCGTGACCGCCCTCGTCAAACACTAACTCAATCACACAGTATGCCATTGGCATATCATCTAAAAGAGTGCACTTTTCAAGAAGACTTAGGGGAACGGCGGGCTTGCTGAAAAGACTCTTTTCCTGTGTGGAAGAAACAGTCAGTCCAAGCTCCCTTCGGAGTTTCTTATGCTCGCTCAGATAGCGTTTCCTTCCCTGAAAGGTCTTTCCGTCAATTGTGGTGTAGACACCATCATCGCTGATGGCAAGAATGGCATCCCTGCGCACAAGAATTCCCCGGCAGATGGAAACAAACGCATCCTCCGGCAAAAAATCTGACACCTCATACATGCTGAGCGTAGTGGATACTTCTTCTCCGGAATCCAGACTGAGCATGGTATTTCTTCCCTCACGATGGACAGAAAGAACGTGCTTTGGATCAATGCGATGTTTTTTAAAATAACGGTCAATGTTTTTCATGAATCAAATTCCCCATTCCGTTTCAAAAGATATATGCTGATTATACAACACATTTGTATGTAATACAATGGCTGTATTGAAATACAATAAAAAATGCATTTTACACAGAAAAATGAGCGCACGAATTGAAAACGCAGTTTTCTTCCTAAAACACATTGCACCTTATACATAAAAATGCTATTATTTCAAAAAGATATGGAAGAACGGAGAATGCAGCAGTTTAGGGTAAGTTTTCGGTGAAGATAGGAGCATGATTATGACAGAAAGACCAGCTTTAAGCAGAGAAACAGACAGCAACACTTTTCGGAGTTTTTATTATTTGAAGGAAGAACTGGTAGACTTTTGCAGGAAAAACGGCCTGCCTACTTCGGGAGGGAAAATAGAAATTACGGAAAGAATTGCCTATTTTCTGGACACGGGGGAGATTGCTGCTCCCAAACCGGTACAGAGGAAAAGGGCAGACGTTGCGACGATTACAAGGGAAACGCGGATAGAAACAGATTTTGTCTGTTCGGAAAAACACAGAGCCTTTTTCAAAGAACAGATAGGAAAGGGATTTTCTTTTAATGTAGCATTTCAGAAATGGCTGAAGGGCAATGCGGGCAAAACCTATGAGGATGCTATCAATGCATATTATCAGATCCTGGAAGACAAGAAAAAAAGCACAACAAAGATTGACAGGCAATTTGAATACAATACCTATATAAGAGATTTCTTCAATGATAATAAAGGGAAGTCCCTGGAGGATGCCATCAGGTGCTGGAAATACAAAAAGCAGCTGCAGGGACACAACCGCTATGAAAAATCAGATCTTGTTGCATTGAGTGAGCAGCTGGTGTGAAAAATCACATGGATATGCCGGATTTTATGGTATAATTCTTAAGGAAAGTACCATATTCAGAGCAGAAACAGATTGGATAGAGGAGAATTCAATGGCGGAATTTAAGGAATGGCTGCTGGAACGATTTCAGATAGAAAGAAAGCGGTTTGACCGGTCAGGTGTGTATGCGTACACACAGCGCGTAATGGCATATAACTCAAACAAAATAGAAGGAAGTACCTTGACACCGGAGCAGACGGCTTCGCTGTTTGATAATGGAACTCTGCCCAAAAGTGACAGCTATTATCGGGCAAAGGATGTTGAGGAAATGAACGGACATTTCCTGATGTTTAATTATATGCTGGATACATTTGACCAGGAATTATCACAGGAAATCATTAAGAAGCTGCACTATGAATTGAAATCCGGTGTATTTGAGGATCGGGCAAATGGATATGCGATCGGCGATTACAAAAAGCGGCCGAATATGATTGGCATGTATCAGACGGTGTTGCCACAGAATGTAGAATTTGAAATGAAAAACCTGTTACTATGGTATAGGGAGCAGAAAAAAAGTATAGAAACATTAGCGCAGTTCCATGCGAAATATGAGTCTATCCATCCGTTTCAGGATGGAAACGGCAGAACCGGCCGCATGATACTTTTTCGGGAAAGCTTACGGATCCCGGATACGCTGCCTGTTATCATTCTGGATGAAAACCGCAATGATTACCTTGAGGGGTTAAAGCAGTATCGGGAAGAACAAAAGACAGATATATTAACAAAATTAATGCAAAAGGAAGCAGAAAGCTATTTGAAGCAATGTAAATATTTTATGTAATACACTTTTGTGTTACTCAGGCTGGCATGGACCGGTCATCTTACTAACAGCGGGCAGTCTGGAAACAGGTTGTCCGCTATGTTTTGTGGATAAGAAATTCCAGAAAATTCAGATTGACGAACAAATGTTCCTGTACTAAGATTACAGTAATATGACAGGCGGGAGGAAGCGTGATGGAAGGACATTTTTATATTGCGATCGATCTGAAATCCTTTTTCGCATCTGTTGAATGCACGGCGCGGGAGCTGGACCCGCTTACCACAAATCTGGTGGTGGCGGATGAGAGCAGGACAGAGAAGACGATCTGTCTGGCGGTCACGCCTTCCCTGAAGGCTTATGGGATTCCGGGGCGGGCCAGACTGTTTGAAGTGGTACAGCGTGTCAGGGAAGTCAATGTGCAGAGAAAGCGCAGGCTTTCCGGGAGAGAGTTTGAAGGGGCATCGATTAGCTCAGAGGAACTTTCCGCGCATCCGGAATATGAGCTTGATTTTGTGACAGCGCCTCCCAGAATGGCGCTTTATATGGAATACAGCACCCGGATATACAATATATATATGAAGTATATTGCTCCGGAGGATATCCATGTGTACTCGGTGGACGAAGTGTTTATGGATGTGACGGCTTATCTGGACACCTATGGGATGACTCCGAGGGAGCTCGCCAAGAAGATGATACAGGATGTCTATGAGACCACGGGAATCACGGCTACGGCCGGAATCGGAACCAATCTGTATCTGTGTAAGATCGCGATGGACATCTGGGCGAAGCATGTTCCGGCGGATCAGGATGGGGTGCGGATCGCGGAGCTGGATGAGAAGTCCTACCGGAGACAGTTATGGTCGCACCGTCCGATCACAGACTTCTGGCGGGTGGGGAGCGGCTACGCCAGAAAGCTGGAGGAGAACGGGATGTATACGATGGGAGACGTGGCAAGGTGTTCGATCGGTGAACCCGGAAATTATCATAACGAAGACCTTCTGTATAAGCTGTTTGGTGTGAATGCAGAGCTCTTGATCGATCATGCGTGGGGATGGGAACCCTGTACCATAGAGGAGATCAAGCGCTACAGACCGGAGAATAACAGTATCAGCTCGGGACAGGTGCTGCAATGCCCTTACGATGCGGAGAAGACAAGGCTCATTGTCAAGGAGATGACAGACCTTCTGGTGCTGGATCTGGTGGATAAGCATCTGGTGACCGACCAGATCGTCCTGACCATAGGCTATGATATTGAGAACCTTTCTGATCCAAAGATCCGCGCCTCTTACCGGGGCGAAACGGTGACCGACCGCTATGGAAGGAAAATACCAAAGCATGCACATGGCAGTATCAATCTTTCCAGAATGACATCCTCTACCCGGCTGATCATGGATGCCACAC
Organism: uncultured Lachnospiraceae bacterium; assembly: GCA_934385475.1. Classification (GTDB taxonomy): domain Bacteria; phylum Bacillota; class Clostridia; order Lachnospirales; family Lachnospiraceae; genus UBA3282. Next base: position 19,738 of record CAKRPS010000022.1, read on the forward strand.
TGGAGCTGTATGACCGGATCATAGATGACCGGCTGCTTGCAAGAAGAATTACCGTGGTGGCAAACCATGTGAAGGATGAGGCCTGCGAAAAACAGAAGGAATGTTATGAGCAGCTTGACCTGTTCACGGACTTTGACAAGCTGGAGCAGACACGGCAGGAGGAAGAGAACGAACTGCAAAAGGAGCGCCGGATCCAGCATGCGGTGTTGGATATCAAGAAGAAATATGGGAAAAATGCGATTCTCAAGGGAATGAATTTTGAGGAGGGAGCGACAGCCATGCAGAGAAACAGCCAGATAGGAGGCCATAAGGCATGAAGAAACAGGATGGGGATTGCCTAAAAGGAAAATATGATGATATGATAGAAATGGTGCATCCACAGTCGAAGACAAGACCACATATGTCCCTGCGGGACAGGGCAGCCCAGTTCGCACCGTTTGCCGCACTGACAGGTCACGAGGAAGCGATCCGTGAGACGGCAAGGATAGCGGCTGAGAGAGTGGAGCATGAACAGGAACGAGACCCGATCTGGGATGAATAATCGTGGTATGAATGGAGATAAGAAGTATGCAGTATAGAAATGACCGGTATGGAAACCCGATATCGTTATTGGGCTATGGATGTATGCGCTTTAGCAAAAAGGGAAACGGGATTGATCTTTCAAAGGCCGAAAAAGAAGTAATGCAGGCAATTGAAAAAGGGGTCAATTATCTGGATACAGCTTATATTTATCCGGGCAGCGAGGCTGCGCTCGGGGAGATCCTGAAGAAAAACAACTGCCGGGAAAAGGTGTCGGTCGCCACAAAGCTTCCGCAGTATCTGATCAAATCAGAAGCGGCACTTGACAAGTATTTTGAGGAGCAGCTCAAAAGGTTACAGACAGATTACGTAGATTATTACCTGATGCATATGCTGACGGATATTGCAGCATGGGAGAAGTTATGTAAACTTGGAATCAAGGAATGGATACAGAAAAAGAAGAGCGAAGGAAAAATCCGTAATCTGGGCTTTTCCTTCCACGGCAATACGGAGATGTTTTTGCAGATACTGGATGCATATGACTGGGATTTCTGTCAGATCCAGTACAACTACATGGATGAGAACAGTCAGGCAGGAAGGAAAGGACTGCAGGCTGCCGCCCGGAAAAAGATTCCGGTCATTATCATGGAACCTCTGCGCGGTGGCAAGCTGGTAGATCTTCTGCCGGAGAAGGCCAAAGAGCATATCCGCAGGAACCAGAGGGGATGGAGCGCAGCAGAGTGGGCACTGCGCTGGCTGTGGAATCAGCCGGAGGTCACCTGTGTACTGTCCGGTATGAATTCGATGGAGATGGTGGAGGAGAATACACGGATCGCATCGGAGGCAAAGGCGGGGGAGTTCACCAAGGAGGATCATGCGCTGATCGAACAGATAAAGGCAGAGATCAATGCAAATATCAAGGTGGGCTGTACGGGCTGTGCTTACTGTATGCCGTGCCCGAAGGGCGTGGATATCCCTACGGCGTTCCGGTGCTATAACAGAATGTATACGGAGAATAAGAAGGCGGGCCGCTTTGAATATATGCAGATCATCAGTCTCCAGAAGGAGATGAGTGATATTTCCAAATGTGTAGAGTGCGGCAAATGTGAGCAGCACTGTCCACAGCATCTGGAGATCCGGGCAAAGCTCAAGGAGGCACAGAAACAGCTCCAACCGTGGTACTACCGTGTTGCGATCAAGGTAATACGTGTATTTAAGTTCTGGTAGAAAATGCAGACGGCAGGAAATGGAGAACGGAATGATAAAGATAGATTTGATCACCGGATTTCTTGGAAGCGGGAAGACGACATTTATCAAAAGGTACGTGTCCTATCTCAAGAGTCTGGGGCAGAGAATTTGCATTCTGGAGAATGATTTTGGTGCAGTCAACGTGGATATGTTGCTGTTACAGGATGTGATGGGAGAACAGTGTGAGCTGGAGATGGTGGCGGGAGGCTGTGATGCCGACTGCCACAAAAGACGTTTTAAGACCAAACTGATCTCCATGGGAATGAGAGGATTTGACAGAGTCCTGATCGAGCCCTCCGGTATTTTTGACGTGGATGAATTTTATGATTCCCTGCGGGAAGAGCCATTAGACCGTTGGTATGAGATCGGGAATGTCATCACGATCGTAGATGCGGCACTGCGGGAAGAACTGACGGAGGAATCAGAGTATCTGCTGGCTTCGCAGCTGGCAGGGGCAGGTCAGGTTCTGCTCAGCAAGGTGCAGGAGGCGACCGAGGAAGAGGAGCAAAGGACGATCGCCCATATGAACCGGGTACTGGAACGGTTTGGGTGTAAGAGGAGATTTGCAAAGGAAAAGCTTCTGATCCGTGACTGGGATGCGTTGACAGACGAAGATTTTCAGAGAATCATGAACAGTGGATACCGCTCTGAAAATCTCCAAAAGCTGTGGTTTGACCAGCAGGATGCGTTCCGCTCCCTGTATTATATGCACGTCAATATGCCGGAAGAGAAGCTTCGGGAACTGACAGGGAAACTTCTGGGGGATGCTTCGTATGGAAATATTATAAGGATCAAGGGCTTTATGGCAGATGGAAAAGGCGGATGGCTGGAATTAAATGCCACGAAGGAACAGTTCAGCCTGGCACCGGTAGAGAAGGGGCAGGAGGTCCTGATCGTGATCGGGGAGCAGTTGAATGAGGCGGCGATCAATGCCTGTTTTGATCCCTATATAACGGAAAGAATGTGAGGCAGGAGATAAATTGAAAAAGACAGAACACGTGGTGGAGAAGGTACAGCCCGGCTCCATAGCGGAGGAGATGGAGATCACGCCCGGAGACGTGCTGCTTTCCATCAATGATCAGGAAATAGAGGATGTGTTTGATTATCGGTATCTCATCAAGGATGAGTATGTGGAAGTCCTGATCCGTAAGCCGGACGGAGAGGAATGGCTTCTGGAGATTGACAAGGATTATGACGATGATCTGGGGATCACGTTTGAAAATGAATTGATGAGCGCCTACCGGTCCTGCAGCAATAAATGTATCTTCTGCTTTATCGATCAGATGCCTCCGGGGATGCGCCCGGAGCTGTATTTCAAGGACGACGATTCGAGGCTTTCTTTTTTGCAGGGAAATTATATCACGCTGACCAACATGACAGAGCACGATGTGGAGCGTATCATCAAGATGCAGCTTGCACCCATCAATATTTCCGTACAGACGACGAATCCGGAGCTGCGCTGCAAAATGCTGAATAACCGGTTTGCGGGAGACAAGCTGAAATTTCTGGACATGCTGTATGAGGGACATGTGGAGATGAACGGCCAGATCGTCTGTTGTAAGGGTGTGAATGACGGCGAGGAGCTTCGCAGGAGCATTACGGATCTTATGAAATATCTTCCGTTTATGAGAAGTGTTTCGGTAGTGCCGGCCGGGATCACGAAGTTCCGGGAGGGGCTGTATCCCATAGAGCTGTTTACCAAAGAGGAGGCCGGTGCTATCATTGATATGATAGAGAGCTATCAGGAAGAATGTTATCAGAACTATGGCCTGCATTTCATTCATGCGAGTGACGAGTTTTATATTACCGCAGAGAGAAAATTTCCGGAGGAGGAGCGCTACGACGGCTATATCCAGCTGGAAAATGGTGTGGGAATGATGCGCCTGTTCCGGGAGGAGTTCCGGGAGGCCCTGCAGGCTGTGAAACAGGAACCGGATTATGAGAGACGCAGACAGGCAGAGGAAAGAACCCTGACGATCGCGCCGGGTGTGCTTGCCTACAGCACCGTGAAAACCTTTGCGAAGGAGCTGATGGAGGCATTCCCCAACATTCATATTCACGTGTATGCGATCCGGAATGACTTTTTCGGGGAGACGATCACGGTTTCCGGTCTGGTGACAGGGCAGGATCTGATCGCACAGCTCAGACAGGAGCAGGAAAAGGGGGTTCAGCTGGGAGAAACCCTGTTGATCCCTTCCACGATGGTGCGCAGCGGTGAGAAGATTTTTCTCGATGACTGCACAATGCAGGAAGTGGAGGATGCGCTGGGAATGCGCCTGGTGGCAGTGGAGTCCGGCGGCAAGGACTTTGTGGATGCGGTGCTCAGGGAAAGCTACCGTATGGACCGGGTAAATGACACGGTCGGTTATGTCAGGGCCTACGACAGGGAGAAAGAGCAGGAACGGTGATTTCCGGGCAACGCTTTGGAGTGAAGGACGATGGAAAAGAAGATTGTTGTGGGTGTGCTTGCCCATGTGGATGCCGGTAAGACAACCCTGGTCGAAAGCATTATGTTTCAGGCCGGGGAGCTTCAAAAGCCGGGACGTGTAGATCATAGAGATACCTTTCTGGATACCGATGAGCAGGAGCGCGACAGGGGAATCACGATCTTCTCCAAACAGGCACGCTTTGCATGGAAGGGAATGGAGACGGTGCTGCTTGACACACCGGGACATGTGGACTTTTCGGCAGAGACGGAGAGAACCTTGCAGGTACTGGACTATGCCATCCTGATCATCAGCGGTGCAGATGGCGTACAGGGGCATACTCTGACGCTCTGGAAGCTTCTGGAGCGGTATCAGGTACCTGTATTTCTTTTTGTCAACAAGCTGGATCAGCCCGGAACAGACAGCACAAGGCTGTCTGAGGAGATCAGGCAGAGGCTGGGAGAAAACTGTATTGCCTTCGGAGGAGATGCGGACTGTGTACCGGAGCAAAGTGAGAAGGAATTCCGGGAGAGAGCCGCGGTCTGTGATGATACCCTGCTGGAGAGGTATCTGGAATGGGAAGAAAACGGACAGGGCGGTTGTCCGGTTACGACAGCCGTATTGACGGAGCTGATCGCACAGCGAAAGGTTTTCCCGTGCTACTACGGCAGTGCCCTGAAACAGAAGGGCATTGCGGAATTTCTGGATGGCCTTGCAGAATATACGCGTATGCCACAGTACGGTCAGGAACAGGGAATCCGTGTCTATAAGATTGCGAGAGACGAACAGGGAACAAGACTTACCTATGTCAAGCTTACCGGAGGCAGTCTTAAGGTGAAACAGTTTCTGGGTGAGGAGAAGGTTGACCAGATCCGTCTGTATTCCGGAATCAGATATGAGGCAGTGCAGGAGGCGGGAGCGGGCGATATCTGCGCGCTGACAGGACTTTCTCATACTTTTTGCGGACAAGGCTTTGGAATCGAAAAGGAAGGAATCCTTCCGGCACTGGAACCGGTTATGACCTATCGGATAACGCTTCCGGAGGGAAGTGACATTCATCAGAGCTATGTGAAGTTATGTCAACTGGAAGAGGAAGAGCCCCAGCTTCATATTGTGTGGAATGAGCAGCTCGGAGAAATTCACGCGCAGTTGATGGGAGAGGTGCAGATTGAGATTCTGCGCCAGATCATCCGGCAGCGGTTTAGTATGGATGTGGAATTTGAGCAGGGAAACGTGGTGTATAAGGAGACGATTGCGGATACGGTAGAGGGGGTAGGACATTTCGAACCCCTCCGGCATTACGCGGAGGTACATCTTCTCCTTCAGCCGGGAGAGAGAGGAAGCGGCCTGCAGTTTCAAAGCAGCTGCAGCGAGGATATGCTTGACCGGAACTGGCAGAGACTGATCCTGACGCATCTGGAAGAGAAGGAGCATCTGGGAGTACTGATCGGTGCGCCGCTCACAGATATGCAGATCACGCTCGTGGCAGGAAAGGCACACCCTAAACATACAGAGGGCGGCGATTTCCGGCAGGCGACCTACCGGGCTGTACGGCAGGGTCTTTGCAAGGCGCAGAGTGTTCTTCTGGAACCGGTTTACTCTTTTCGGATGGAACTGCCCCAGACGGCTGTGGGGAGAGCCATGACAGATATCCAGAAAAAGGGAGGAAGGTTTGAACCGCCGGAGCAGGAAGGCGAGCTGGCAGTTCTGACGGGAGTTGTGCCCGTGGCGGCCATGCACGGGTATCAGACAGAGTTTATGGCCTATACCGGTGGACGGGGGAGAATGTCCACGGTTTTGCGGGGATATGAGCCCTGCCACAACGCGCAGGAGGTGATCGATGCGGCCTGCTATGAGGCAGAGCGCGATCTGGATAACCCGTGCGGTTCCGTGTTCTGTGCACATGGAGCGGGATTTGTGGTAGACTGGGATCAGGTGGAGGAGTATATGCACCTGGAGCCGGTGCTTAACAAAGAGCACAGGGAAGAGGTGCCGGAGCAGGCTGTTATCCGCCGCAGGACGACAAAGAGCAGCAGTGCGGAGGAAGATTTCATCGGACAGGATGAGATCGAAGAGATTTTTCAGAGAACCTTTGGGACAAGCGCAAGGACAAAGCCCGGCTGGGCGAAACGGATCCGAGCTTCGCAGCCGCAGACAGACAGTGCATACCGTGGAAAAGCAAGGCCGGAGCAGGAGTATCTTCTGGTAGATGGCTATAATATTATCTTTGGATGGCAGTCCTTGAGAGAGCTCGCCTCATCGAATCTGGATGGAGCCAGAGGTGTGCTGATGGATGTTCTCAGCAATTATCAGGGATTTTGTAAAGCGAAGATCATACTGGTCTTTGATGCCTACAAAGTGAAGGGCAATCCCGGAAGCACCATGCGCTATCACAATCTGGACGTTGTATACACCAAAGAGGCCGAGACGGCAGACCAGTATATCGAAAAGACGGCGCACCGGATAGCCAGAGACTCTCATATCCGTGTGGCGACTTCGGACGGACTGGAACAGATGATCATTCTGGGAGCAGGTGCTGTACGGGTGCCGGCCCGGGAATTTGAGCAGGAAGTTATGACCAGATGCAGGGAGCAGCTGGAGGAATACAGGCAAAAAAGAGAGGATCAGCATGGGGACAAAACCTATCTTCTGGACGGTATGACGAAGGAAGTGGCTGATTTTCTGGAACAGCATGCACAGGAATGGAGACAGGAATGACATATTATTTTGTGGATTATGAAAATGTACACAGCGACGGCATCGTAGACTGTACAGAGCTGGAGCGGGGCGATGTGGTCTGCGTGATCTATACGGAGCAGGCTAAGAATATCACGTTAGATATTATTGAGAAGCTTTCCAGGGCGGGCATTACACTGGAGCTGGACAAGGCGGGAACCGGAGCCAAAAACTCACTTGATTTTCAGCTGTCCTCGTATCTGGGCTATGTGATAGCGAAGCATGAGAAAGAAGATGCCGCCTATGTGATCGTTTCCAAGGACACAGGCTTCGACCGTCTGGTGGACTTCTGGGGAGAACGCGGAATACGGATTTCAAGGGCAGCAGCGCTTTCCAAAGAAACCAAGGCAGCTAAGAAAGAAAAGAAATCTGTCCAGAAACGTCCGGTCAAAAATAAAAAGGATTCGATGCTTCTGGTGACCAGGGAAGAGGTGCTGCAATATCTCTCCGAGGAGGAATATTCGGATGAGATACTGGAGATCGTGAACAGCTTTAAGACAAAGCAGGCGATCAACAATGGGCTGTCCAAGAAGTACCGGGACAATAAGAAGAGCAGCGAGATCTACAAGAAATTAAAGCCCCTGATGAAGGAAAAGAAGAAGTCTTAGAGAAGTCCTCTGAGATGGTACGGATGGAAAGTAATGAAAAACGAGACACAATCTACAACGGATGAGAAGAATACGGACAGACAGGCAGAGCAGATTCCGGAGAAGATAAAGGAGACCTACCGCAGGGCATATCTGGAGTTTGATGAGAAGGAAAGACATAAGCTTATCAAAAACTGTGAAAGACAGATCAGCCAGCTTGAGAAGCGGATTGCCCGCAAAAAGAATCAGGAGAATCATCAGATCCTTGCGGATATGAAGGATCTGCACCGGAAGACCCTGCAGATCGGCTATACGGTCTGTAAAAGGGACACCGGCCTGCAAAGACGCTTTCAGCGTGCATTGAACAGGCTGATCCGCCTGGATATGAATTTCCTGAAAAAGATGGCAGCTTCGGCACAGGCAGAGAATATTGTGGCAATGCCGGGCGCGGCAAAGCTGCTGCGGAATAAGTCGCTGTATGAAATTTACAAAGAAGACTACATGCAGTATCTGGTAGGACAGAAGATAGAAGAGTTGATGGAGGCGGAGCCGGAGAAGCAGTACCCGGAGGCAAGAGGTATGAAACGGCACTTTATCCTGCATGTCGGTCCGACGAACAGTGGCAAGACCTATCAGGCATTGCAGCGGCTCAGACAGGCGTACCGTGGTATTTATCTGGGGCCCCTGCGGCTGCTGGCACTGGAGGTGTATGACCGGATGATGGCTTCGGGCATCCCCTGCAGCATGATCACCGGGGAAGAGGCGATCCGGACACCGGGAAGTTTTGTGCAGGCATCCACCGTTGAGATTCTGGACATCCGGGAAATGTATGATATCGCCGTGATCGATGAGGCGCAGATGATGGCGGAGGAAAACCGGGGAAGCTACTGGACGAGAGCGATTTTGGGCATCAAGGCGGAGGAGATCCATGTCTGTTGTTCAATGACAGCGCAGGAGCTTCTGGTTGAGATGATCGAGCGATGTGGTGATTCCTATGACATCGTACAGCATGAACGGAATACGAAGCTGGAATTTATACCGCAAAAATATGACATGGAAACAGATGTGGAGAAAGGGGATGCACTGATCGCCTTTTCCAAGAAGAACGTGCTCGCCATTGCGGCGGAGCTGGAGAACAGGGGAATCCATGCCAGTGTGATCTACGGCAATCTGCCTCCGCAGACAAGACAGGAGCAGGTACGTCTTTTCACTGAAGGCGTGCATGAGGTGGTAGTTGCGACGGATGCGATCGGTATGGGAATCAATCTGCCCATCCGCCGGGTTGTCTTTATGAATACGATGAAATTTGACGGAACGGACAACCGCAAGCTGCAGGCAGAGGAAATCCGGCAGATAGCGGGAAGAGCCGGAAGATACGGGTTTTATGATGTGGGCTATGTTCAGTCTGCGATGGATATGGATTATGTGGGGCAGAAACTTGAGGAACCCTTCTATCCTCTTCGCAAAGCGAGGATCGGATTCCCAGAAGTGCTTCTGGATATTGATATGGAGCTTGATGAGATCATTGAGGCGTGGGAACACACGAAGGATCTCCCGATGTATGATAAAATATCCATGGACGAAAGTGTGAAGAAATACCAGAGCCTGAGAAGCTACCAGAAAAGGCTGCCATATCTGGAGGATAAGAAATTTGTCCTTTCACTGATCACCTGTCCGTTCGATGTCAAGGACCGGGAGGTGCTGCTTCTGTGGCTGCATTATTGCGAAAATCCGGAGAAGCAGAGAGAGTGCCCGATGCTGCCGAGAGACTTTTCCCTGGAGGGGCTGGAGTCCTACTACAAACAGCTTGACCTTTACACACAGTTCTCAAGCAGGATGAACTGGGTGATCGACCGGGAAGAGGTGGCAGGCAACCGGGAATGGGCACAGCATGAGATCGGAGAACTGCTCAAGGAGGATAAGGGACAGTTCGAGAAGAAATGCCGCGTGTGTGGAAGACCTCTTTCCTGGGATTACGGATTTCCGATCTGCGAGAAATGTTTCCGGGAGAGACGCGGCATGGAGCGTAGCCATTACAGAGGCTTTCGTTCAGGAAGATAGAAGGAATATGATAAATACCTATTATGTGGATATCACTCAGCTTGAGGATGAGAAGAAGTATCAGGAAAAACTTCATAGCCTGTCACCGTTCCGGCAGACCAAGACTGCGATCCTGCGCCATGACATGGATAAGAGACGGAGTGTAGGGGCAGGGATTGCGCTGGATTACGCCCTGAGGCAGTATGACCTGCGGGAGCGGGAGATGGAATACCGGATGGGAGAATATGGGAAGCCCTATCTGAAATATTATCCCGAAATCTTTTTTTCACTGTCACATTCCGGCAGCTATGCCATTTGCAGCATCGGTGATGAAGAGATGGGGAATGATATTGAGGCTGTCAAAAGTGGGAAGGAGAGGGTTGCCGAACGCTTTTTTACGCAGGAGGAGCGTGCGTGGGTCTATGATACCGCAGAAAAAGAACATGCGGATCAAAGGCTGTTCCGCGTCTGGACAGTCAAGGAGAGCTTTCTGAAGGCGACCGGGAGAGGAATGAGCCTGCCACTTACGGATTTTTCGGTGCAGATGGAGACAGAACACGGACGGATACGCATAAAGCAGACGCTGGAGGCAAAGTATTTTCATGTGCAGGAATACCGGCAGATCGATGGGTATTGTGTGACCGTGTGTGGCAGAGAGTGCCGGGAGATGGCAGACCGGCTGGTACCGGTTTACCTGTAGTTTGACAGTGATTTAAAAATTTGAATAGGGAGCGGTGAAACTGACATACTATCATGTATAAACTTTTTTATGCAAAACCCGGGACAGCGACCGGAAAGGAGATAGTACATGGTAGGAAAGCAGAGCCTTATATTTGAAAAAAAGCCATATCTGATCGGAAGTGCTTCCGTTGTGGGAAGTAAAGAGGCAGAAGGGCCGATGGGACAGCTCTTTGACAAGGTTGGATATGATGATAAATTTGGCGCAGATAACTGGGAAGGCGCCGAGGGGAATCTACAGAGTGAGGCGTTAGAGCTTGCGTTGGAGAAATGCGGACTGAAAGCGGAGGAGCTGGATATTCTGTATGCGGGAGATCTGCTGGGACAGTCGATCGCCAGCAGTTTTGGACTGGCGGCATATCCGATACCGCATGTGGGACTTTACGGAGCCTGCTCTACCTGCGGACTGTCGCTTTCCATGGGAAGCATGGCAGTTGCGGCAGGATTTGCAAAGAAGGCAGCCTGTGTGACCTCAAGTCATTTTGCCAGTGCGGAGAAGGAGTTTCGCTTTCCGCTTGCCTATGGAAACCAGCGGCCGAAATCGGCGACATGGACGGTTACCGGCAGCGGTGCCTTTATTCTTTCCGGGGAGCAGGGAGAGCAGGCCAGGGCACAGATCGATGGGATCACGATCGGAAAGATCGTGGACTATGGAATCCGCGATTCGATGAATATGGGAGCCTGTATGGCCCCGGCAGCGGCAGATACGATCAGGCAGCATCTGGAGGACTTCGGGAGGACCCCGGAGGATTACGACAAGATCATTACCGGAGATCTGGGAAACGTCGGCCAGAAGCTTCTGTTTGATCTGTTAAAGGAACAGGGAATTTCGATCGAAAAGCAGCATATGGACTGTGGCATGGAGGTTTACGATGCCGAGCGGCAGAATACGGATGCCGGTGGTTCCGGATGCGGCTGCAGCGCGGTGGTTCTTTCTGCCTATGTGCTCAAGAAACTGGAAGAGGGCGTGTGGAAAAGAGTTCTCTTTGTGCCGACCGGTGCGCTCCTTAGCAAGACAAGCTTTAATGAGGGACAGACAATTCCGGGGATCGCGCATGCGGTGGCCCTGACAGCCGTACAGCCATAGAAGGAAGGATCAGTGGCTATCTTAGAGGGAGACAGTTCCAAAAATAATTTTTTTATAGTATACTTAAAGATAAAGTTTATGACTGAGGGAACAAGAGAGAAGAGAAAATGAAAATCTATCTGGCTTTATTGTTATTTGGAATAGCGCTTTTTATTTTGATCTGGGGTCTGCGTATCTGGTGGATGGACCGGCGCAGCAGACAGAACCGTATGTTTCTCGGGATGTCCTTTGCCGCCTTTGTGTGGGCGGGATCACTTGCGGTGATGTTTTTCTGTCCGCAGAGACATACGGCATCCTATGCGACGGCAAGCTCCTGGGGAGCGCACCTGTTCTGTGTCTATGTATTTCTTTTCTTTCTGACGTTTTACCGGACGGACAGATTTTATATGATCATGCGGATACTTGGACCTGTGGGAGTGAGTATTCTGTGTTTTATAAGGTATTTTGAACATTCCTTTGTGATCGTGCCGACTGTCTATGGTTATTATTACGTGGACAAGATGTGCATGATCAACTACATATCCTACGCGTTATCATTTCTGCTGTGTGCGGTGGCAGCTGGAATTCTGATATATCATCGCTCCAAAGCAAAGCTTCTTCGGGAAAAATCCTGTCTGTTGATCTGGATATTCCTGATCATAACGTTTACGATCCTGTTGATCGGAACAACGTTTTATAACATGATGCATGCGGTTCCGACAACGCCCTATGAAGGATTCGGAGGCTGTGCCGCGGCACTGGTATTTTATTTTATTGCATACTATCTGGATATGATCGATATTCCCAGCAAAAATGTCAGGATTTATATTACGGAGCATCTGAATGTCCCGGTGGTGTTTGTGGATCACGAAGGCAGGGTTACCTACTGCAACGAGGCCTACAGGAAATTGTTTTCCCTGGAGGGGGAGGTGGTAGGAACAGACGGATTTTATCCAAACCTGCTTTTGGAGAATGATCTGGATGAGGCAATCCGCTATGTAGCTGAAAACAAACTGGAAAAGGGCTCTTTCCGGGCCAAAACGCTCGATGGATCAAGAAATCTGGATATTAAGTTTTCCGTGCTCTTTGACAAGTTCGGGGAGTGCAAGGCTGTTATCAACATCATCAACGATGTTACGGACACGGAGGCACTGCTGAAAAATCTCGAGGACCAGAAGGTTTTTGCGCAGCAGCAGATGACCATAGCAGAAGAACAGACAGCCATTGCGGAGGAGCAGACAGACCTCGCTGAGAAGAACAGGCGGGCGGCGGTGCATGCCAATGAGGCAAAGAGTGAATTTCTTGCCAATATGAGCCATGAGATCCGGACTCCGCTCAATGCGATCCTCGGAATGAATGAAATGGTCATGCGGGAGGAGATTTCCCCGATGGCCCAGAAGTATTCTCAGGACATCTTTAATGCGGGCCAGACTTTACTTGCAATCATCAATGATATTCTGGACTTTTCCAAGATTGAATCCGGCAAGCTGGAGATCACACCGGTTACCTATGAGATGAGTTCTGTGCTGAATGATGTGATCAATATGGTCACGAGAAGGGCAGAGGATAAGAACCTGAAGATCCTTACGGATATTGCAAAGGACATGCCAAGTCAGTTGTTTGGAGATGAGGTGCGTATCCGTCAGATCCTGCTGAACCTTGTCAACAATGCAGTGAAGTATACCCAAAAGGGAAGCGTCACACTCAAGGTACGGTGGGAGCATCTGGATGATGTCAAAATATATCTGAAAATGTCCGTGATAGACACCGGAATCGGAATCCGGGAGGAAGATCAGAGAAAGCTGTTCAAAGGCTTCCAGAGAGTGGATATGGTCAATAACCGTAACATAGAAGGAACCGGGCTGGGACTGGCCATCACAAAGAGACTTGTAGAGCAGATGGACGGAATCATCAATGTCCGGAGCGTGTATGGGGAAGGTTCTACCTTTACGGTAGTGTTGCCGCAGGTTATCATGGATGATACGCCGATGGGCGATTTTATGAGTGCCTATCAGAGAATGCGGCACAGCAGACTGGAACGTCCGAAGGTGTTTACAGCGCCGGAAGCAAGGATTCTGATCGTGGATGACAACCGGGTCAACCTTGCGGTGGCAAAAGGTCTGATCAAGGATACCAAAATTCAGATCGACACGGCAGAGAGCGGCTTGCAGGCACTGGAGATGATCAAGACGAACCGCTATCACATTATTCTGCTGGATCATATGATGCCGGAACTCAACGGCATTGAGACAATTAAGAGGATGAAGGCGCAGGAGGAAAACGCAAGCGCGGATGCGGCGGTGATCGCATTGACGGCAAATGCAGTATCCGGTTCCAGAGAGATGTATATGGTATCCGGCTTTGACGATTATCTGAGCAAACCGATCGATGTGGTGCGCTATGTGGAGCTGTTGCGTAAATATCTCCCGCAGGAGCTTGTGAGAGAAAGCGAAGACCAAGAGAATGGAAGTGTGTAAATGCGCGAAATGGAGTTTAAGATGGAGCGCCCTGGTTTGCTGAAAAAGGGTGACAGGATCACAGTAACAGAAGGGGTACTTCCCAGTAACTATTATTACACGATCGATCCGTCCTTAGCCATGTCCGGCAACTTTCCTTTCCGGGAGAGAATGTTGGAACGGGAAGGAATTGTGACAGACGTAATAGAAAATGCAAGAGGCTTCTATGTCAAGGCCCGCTTTGGCGAGCCGTAGGGCAATGGACAATAAAAGAGAAAAGAGGAGGACATGTTATGTTAACTAAAGTAGCGACAGACAAGGCACCGGCTGCGATCGGACCGTATTCACAGGGAATTATTGCAGGAGGATTTCTTTTTGCATCCGGACAGATTCCGATCGATCCTTCCACAGGAGAAATTCACGGAAAGGATATTACCGAACAGGCTGAGCAGGTAATGAAGAATATAGGAGAAATTCTGAAAGAGGCTGGAGCAGACTATACGAAGGTAGTCAAGACCACCTGTTTTCTTGCGGAGATGGCTGATTTTGCGGCATTCAATGCAGTTTATGAGAAATATTTCACAGAGAAACCGGCAAGAAGCTGTGTGGCAGTAAAGCAGCTTCCCAAGAATGTGCTGTGTGAAGTAGAAGTTACGGCTTTTGTGGGGTAACTTTCGTGAAAGACAACATTATCTTAATTGGAATGCCGGGAGCCGGCAAAAGTACCGTGGGAGTCGTTCTGGCCAAAAAACTGGGCTATGTATTTATGGATTCCGATCTGGTGATCCAAAGCAAGGAAGGAAAGCTTCTCCATGAGATCATATCCGAGAAGGGCGTGGAAGGCTTCTGGAAGGTAGAGGAGCAGGTCAACGCAGCAATCGATACAGACAGAACCGTCATTGCAACCGGCGGAAGTGTGGTCTATGGGCCTCGCGCCATGGAACATCTGCATGACATTGGAACGGTGGTGTATCTGAAGCTGTCGCTGAAAGCGATTGCGGACAGGCTCGGAGATCTGAATGAGAGAGGTGTCACGCTCAAGGAAGGGCAGGATTTACAAGGCCTGTATGAAGAGAGAGTGCCTCTCTATGAAAAATATGCGGATGTGACGATCGATTGTGAAAATCTACAGATCCGCGAAGTGGTGGATGCAGTCAGCAGACGACTGGAAACCCATGAATAAAAAATAAAAATACGAGGATACTAACCGGAAGAGACACAGAAATGTATTTCTTCCGGTTTTTCTGTATAGAGAGTTATGGAGAGAGTAAGGAGGTAGTTGTAATGGATTATTTCAATGCGTTCTGGGTAGGCGGGCTGATCTGTGCGCTGGTGCAGATTCTGATGGAAAAGACCAAACTGATGCCGGGCAGGATCATGGTGCTTCTGGTGTGCACAGGTGCGGTCATCAGCTTTTTCGGATGGTATGAACCCTTTATGGAGTATGCGGGGGCCGGAGCCAGTGTTCCGCTTCTGGGATACGGAAACATTCTGATGAAGGGTGTCAAAGAGGCGGTATCCCAAAACGGGTTTATCGGGCTGTTCCAGGGCGGATTCAAGACCGGGGCAGTAGGCTGTTGCGCAGCACTTGTCTTTGGTTATCTGGGAAGTCTGGTCTTCAAGCCTAAGACAAAGAAATAAAGATAGAAAATAAATTTTGGAAAAGTTGAAGACAATAAAAGTCGACACTCGTTATAATGAATAGAAACACAGGAAAGGAGGCGGATAGCATCACGAATCGGGAAGAACAATTATCAGCGCTGATCGATTCTTATCAGAATCTTGTTTTTTCCATATGTTATAAAATGACATCGGACTATTTCGCCTCCGAAGATCTGGCGCAGGAAACCTTCCTGTCGGCTTATAAGAATCTCGGTAGCTTTGACGGGAGATACGAAAAGGCATGGATCTGTACGATAGCGGCGAACAAATGTAAGGACTATCTGCAAAGTGCAGGCAGAAGAAGTATTCCGGTGGAAGAGACAGAGTTTGGAGAGCAGGTCGATTCCAGCAAGACACCGGAACAGGCCTGTCTGGAGGAGGAAGTTCGGGAGACACTGCTTACACGTTGCAGATCACTGAAGCCTCCGTATGATGAGATTGCAAGGCTGTATTATTACGAGGAACTGGATGCCGGGGAAATTGCACAGAGGAAGGATCTGAAATTGAAGACCGTGCAGACCCAGATCTACCGCGCGAGGGCAATGCTTCGCAGAGTCTACGGAAAGGAGAAGGCGCATGATACATAATCAGGAACAGAAAAACAACATAGACAGGAAACGGACTGACTTCTCCGCAGGGCTGGGAGAGGAACAGATTGCACGGCTGATCGCAGAGGTGGAAGAAAAGGAGATGCTGTCTGCCCCCAGACATCTGAAGGCAAATGTATTTGAAAGGATCGCAAGACAGAAGAAGGTGGAGCGGGAGAAAAAACTTCTTTCCTACCGTACACAGGTGCTTGTGACAGTGGCGGCCTCTCTTGCGGTTCTGATCCTGCTCCCGGCAGAAGGACGCGGCTTTGCAAGATACCAGAAGCTACAGGAGCAGGCGGCCAAGTTCAGGGAAGAAGCTGCGGAGAGCAGCTGGAACAGATACGTGAAACAGGAAGAGCGCAAGTGGCAGAAACAGGAATATAGCGTAGAGACAATAATTGATAATTTATTACAGCAGGGAGGATTAAGCGATGAAGAAAAAGAAAAGTAAATTTTGGTTAGGAGTATTTTCTCTTGTGCCGGGGGCCGGGGAAATGTATCTGGGTTTTATGAAAATGGGAGTCAGTCTGATGCTCATGTGCGGATTGTCCATAGCGTTGATGGCTATGACAGAAATTATGGCGCTGTCTGTGATCGTGGTTACAATTTACATATACAGCTTTTTTCATGCCAATAACTTAGGAAGAATGGACGATCAGGCATTTCAGGAGATGGAGGACTGCTATCTGTTTGGAATGGACGGTTTCCTTTCCGTCAGGGACAGTGTGAAAGGTAGATATAAAAAGATAGTAGGAGGCATACTGGTTCTGTTTGGGCTGGCAATGCTGTGGAATGCACTTTTCAGCGTGCTGTGTGATATTTTCGGCTGGGAAAATGAGATGCTGCAGGAGATTTACCGCTTTATGAGAGATGAATTCCCGAGAGCCCTGATCGGGGTAGCAGTTACCTGGGGCGGTATCTGGATGCTCCGCGGAAAGAAGACACAGAGCGCAGCGTACGAGGAGGTCGACAGAATTCCGGAAACAGAGGTTGTAAGTGTGCAGGAGGCGTATGCCAGAGTGATACAGCAGGAAGAGGGGAAAACAAATGGAACAGAAGATAGTGAAAACGCGTAGAGTCGGGTCTGTAACGCTTGGGCTTACCATGGTCTGCTTTGGCATCCTGTTTTTGATCCATATTTTCTGCCCGAAGCTGAATTATACTGTTATCTTTCAGTGCTGGCCGGTGACCTTTATTATTCTGGGACTGGAGATCCTGATTGGCAGCAAAAAAAACGGAGAAGGAGATACCCGGTACATCTATGACTTTGCGGCGATTACCATGTTGATCCTGATGCTGATCTTTGCCATGATCATGGCGGCTGTTGAATTTGCCATAGAGCACAGCATGATGTGATAAGATACCATGTCCGGCAGAAGGCAGAGTGGAGAGAAAGTGGTTGTCATTTCCCGGATTCCATGCCATGATATACCTATATGATATGATGATGTTGGGGGCAAAAGTCCTCAATCATGATGCCTACGGATTGTTCCGTGCTTTGCACTCCCACAATCCTACCCAATATTCGCATATCGTGGGATTAGCATCCCACTTTTATGCTCATATCGGGGCGGGTCACAAGGTCTTTCAACCACCTATGAGCAAGCTCATGTGGTTTAGACCTTTTGACCCTAGCATCATGACATTAGAAAGAGGTTGTTTATGGTTGCATTGAAAATTACGGGCGTAAAACAGTTTATGGGAAAGCTGCTGGCGACAGATACGTTTGATCTGTTTTTATTGGAAGAGGCATCGATCTCGACTTATAATACCTTTTCAATCGATGGACATCAGAACCGGGATTTCTATTCTTCCGAGGAATGGGAAGATAGGCAGATCCGCCCATATGGTTTTTCTCTTTGGAAAACGATCCGTCCTATCTGTTTTGATCTGATCAAGGGAACTCATACACCGTCCTCTTTCCGGTTTGTCCTGCATCTTTTGCCGGAACATGTGGCGACGATTCTGGAGAAGGGAGACACAGCAGTTACGCCGGATCAGGTCAAGGCTTTTGTACTCAATATCAAATATGACGGTACAGCGTTGACGCTTGTTACGGGAACTGCCTTTCACACGTTCCTGCCGGACAAGACACCTGACCGGCTGTGGGATCAGGCCATGAAGATGTTCCTTACCAGGAATGAAATCAATTATGAAGAATTATAATTAAAGTTGGTAACAGTTCAGCCCTCATAGAATGAATTGCAGGCTATCATAGAAATGATGTTTGCAATATGAGATTAGATATGTTATTATAAGTAGCAATAAAAACTACATATAAAAGTTTTGGAGGCTGTATGAGTTACAAAATCATTGTTGACAGTTGTTGTGAATTGCCTGAAAAATATAAAAAAGACCCGGCGTTTCAGATCGTCCCGTTAGGACTTGAAGTGGGAGACTACCGGATTGAGGATGACGAAAATTTTAACCAGAAGGAGTTTCTGGAAAAAGTGGCAGCCTATCCGCTCTGTCCGAAGTCGTATTGTCCTTCGCCGGAGAAGTATCGTGAGGCGTGCCGCACGGAGGCGGATGAGGTTTATATTATCACACTTTCTTCGCACCTGAGCGGAAGCTACAACAGCGCAGAGCTGGGGAAGGCTCTTTATAATGAAAAGTACGGAGACAAAAAGATCCATGTGATCGATTCCGAATCTGCAAGCTGCGGTGAAACACAGATTGCCATGAGGATATTGGAATATAAAAAAAGAGGATATGACTTCGAGGAGACTGTAAAAAGAGCAGAGAGATTCCGAAGCAATCTGAAGACTTATTTTGTGCTGGACAATCTGGAGACACTTCGCAAGAACGGAAGACTGACAGGTGTTAAGGCACTGGTTGCCTCCACTTTGAATATTAAGCCTGTCATGGTGGGAAATCATGGAGTGATCCAGCAGAAAGGGCAGGCGATCGGAATGCATAAGGCACTTGCCAAGATGGCAGACAGTCTGCTCGCGGAGGTGACGAATCCTGAAAAACGAACCCTGATGATCACACACTGTAACTGTCCGGAGCGTGCGAAATATACGAAAGAACTGATGGAAAAGCGTGCGACATTCCGAAAGGTAGTCGTTATGGATACAGCCGGTATCAGCAGTATGTACGCGAACGACGGCGGTATTATCATGACCCTATAGAGC
>CAKRPS010000023.1 GCA_934385475.1 uncultured Lachnospiraceae bacterium
TCCCCTATGGCGGTTAGTATCGGCATGAGAAATGATCTTTTACCGATCGGTTTTGCAATTCACAATGAAGAAAGAGAAATTGGTGAGAGATGGGTCA
The DNA here is from genome assembly GCA_934385475.1 of uncultured Lachnospiraceae bacterium. Lineage (GTDB taxonomy): Bacteria > Bacillota > Clostridia > Lachnospirales > Lachnospiraceae > UBA3282. The sequence goes on from CAKRPS010000023.1 coordinate 98, forward strand.
GAAGGAAACAATTGTTGATTTATTAAAAACAAATGGGACCATGACACAGCTTGCCTTGGCTGAGGCCATCTATGGTGACAAGAATCATGGACCGAATATTTATAGTGCCCTGATGGGGCTTGTTAATAGTGGCGCTGTTTTAAGAACAGGAAGTCAGCCGGCATATTATTCGCTGTCTGGTGCTGACATTGTGATTCCTGAAAAGGTAACGCAGCCTAAAAAGGGAGTCAGGGATGTTTCCGGCGATGAGATAACAAATGAGACTATTGAAGAAACCGGTCGAATAGTTGCAGAAACAGATAACTATGGTCCTGAAATGGAAATGATCACAAGGTGTCTTCATAAGTTCCCGGATAACACTGACCCAGATGTGGTTGCTATGAAGGTGGGGCTGATTGATATAACAAACTCGACTCATCTGTCACAGCATAAAAGCAAAATCAGTATGGTGGAGCTTTCAAGCATAATTGCATCTATTCCTGATATCGATGCAAGGATTAAGGCTGGTGATCCTGAAGTGGTGAATCTGATAGCAAGGAGCAATGGAAAAATAAATCTGTTCTCTTTTGCTTCGAAGTATTGCTGTTACCACAACAGAAACCTTTATGAGCGTGACGATTATTCAATTTTAGATACGGTGTTGAAGGATTACCTGCCTCGGTATTTTGGCGATGTTACCAGGAACCAGATCCAGAGATGGCAGGATAGCTTTAATTACAAAGCATACAACGACTACATTACCAGAAAACTTGATGAGCTTGGTATTACTGTTGAGTTCAGAAAAAGGAAGTTTGATTTGTTTGTATGGTACAAAAATAGATAGGAAGGCGGGGTGATGGTATGGCTAAGCTGTTAAATAAGAAAGTAAAACACTTCGGTAAGTTTGGAGTGGGTACAGTAATAGAGCAGGATGATACAAGCATTACAGTTGAGTTCCCGGCAAAGACATGTAAATTTCAGTATCCAGCTGCTTTTGAAAAGTTCTTAACCGCAGAGGATAAAGATGTGGCGGATGCTATTTCTGTCGAATTAAAAGCGGCCAAGGATGCAGAGGAGGTTGCTAAGGCAGCGGAAGCTGCAAAGAAAGCTGCTGAGGAGCAGGCAAAACTCGAAGCGCTAAAAGCACAAGCGTCTTCATCAGGAAAGAAAGTAAGCACATCAAAGGCTTATAAATCTGTGCAGCGTGTGGCTGGTCAGGCGCTGACTTATCTTGTTTTCCAGGGAGATACCTATAACGAAGAGAGAACAGGACAGTTTATTTGGGCCCCGAAGTTTACAAAGGATGGAAGAACCATGCATCATTGGGACCGCCTTATGGATGTTAGAGAAGGTGATGTGATATTTCACTGTTCTGACGGATACATTCAGGCGATAAGCAGAGTAAAAGCACCGTTTGAAGATAGTGCTAGACCAGACCTTGCGACAGGGGATTGGACAAACTGGGAGAAGGATGGTCGCAGGGTGGATTGCGATTACCACGTACTTAAAACTCCGTTAAAGCATGGTGCCTACAAAGAGAAGATTCTCGAATACTGTAATGTAAAATATGCACCATTTGATAAAGACGGTAATGGAAATATGGGATATTTCTACGACCTAAATCAAAGCTTGGCGGCCTTCTTTATACGGGAGATTGCTAAGAAAAATCCGGACGTATTAAATCTGGATTTCTTAAAATTCTTACTTACAAAATGAGGCAGATATGAAGACTGTTAGAGTTGTTGCTGCGGTGATCTGTGATTCCATTCAGGAAAAGAAGCAGATATTTGCTACGGCTAGAGGATACGGAGAGTTCAAGGGTCAGTGGGAGTTCCCAGGTGGAAAGATTGAAGAAGGAGAAACACCACAGCAGGCCCTGGTAAGAGAAATAAAAGAAGAGTTGGAAGCTACTATTTCAGTGGGTGAATTGATCGACACCATAGAATATGACTACCCGACATTCCATTTGTCGATGGATTGCTTCTGGTGTGAGGTTGTAGAAGGTGAGTTGAAGCTCCTGGAAGCCGAGGCCGCCAAGTGGCTGACGAAGGACAGCCTTTATAATGTTCGGTGGCTGCCTGCTGATATAACACTTGTTGAGAAGATAAAAACGGGAATGCAATGATGATATTTATTTCAGTAGAGCAGGCCATCCAGTAGAGATGTTTATCTGCATGTATAATAGTTTTAACGATTTGTTTGGTGATTGGTTTTATTTGTTGGCAGACAGGAGTAAAAGAGCTTTTGAGATATCAAAGTTTCATGCAGCCCAGCTTTTTGTGAAGGAACGACCTGTTTTGCAAAATATTACTCCAGAAGAAATGAATAGTCCCTTCATCGAAAGGGACGGTGTGTTTTACTTAAACCTAGATGCTAAAACAAATGGGATTCCTTTATCAATAGTAAGGCATACTGCATTGAGAAGAGTCGAAGTCGCTACGGAAGAGTAGTTTAAGGTGGGTGCAAAAACGGAGCAATCGTTAAAGGGTACGTGGACCAGTTTCTGCGTAATCCCACGTATATATAGTAGACTTCTAGTACTATCGGGCCATGTGGAGACTGTATGCCTTTTGTCCAAACTTCATGAAGCGAAGCATCATGTGAATGTAACACTGGATATGGACGAGTTAGATTTGACATCTGCGGAGAGTAAGGCAACGTATGAGGAAATCAAGACATATGTGGCTGAGCGTAATGATGGTATGAAAGTTTCAAATCTGTATATTGCACAGGTTAAGGCTAAGTATGGAATTATAGAGCGTGAGAATTACAATAAACCTAAATCTGATGAAGCCGGACAGCCTAAGTACTGGGTGGTGTCCGTTTCTGACAAGATACAATGGTGTCGACAGGCGAGATGGGTAAGGGATGGAAAGATTTATACATCCGCAGGTGTTTCGGCCGGAATGGACATGTCGCTTGGATTTATCGGAGATTTGTATGGAATGGAGCAGGCAGAGCAGATCGCGCAGGATATCGAATATATTTGGAATAAATAAGAAAAGTATCGTAAGGCAGCACAAAATGTGATACACTGTTGAAAGAATAAAGCAGTAGGGACGTATAGATGAAAAAGACGATAATTGTGATGCCGGTAGCGAATGAAGAAAGTACCATGGGGCAGATTCTGGATGAAATTCTAGGGCTGCCCTATGACAATTTATATATCTATCCGGTGATAGACAGCTATTCTAAGGATCGGACAGAGGAGATCATCAGGCAGAAGGCGCAGATGGACAGCCGCGTCAAATGTATTTACTATGAGAATTCGACGGGAGTGATCAGTTGCTATCTGGAAGGCTTCCGCCAGGCGCTTGCTGACGGAGCGGAGCAGATATTGGAAATGGATGGCGGTGGCAGTCACCTTCCCGTAGAGATTCCACAGTTTCTGGAGGCACTTGACCGGGGATATGAATGTGTGTGGGGCTCACGCTTTATGGAAGGAGGCTCCATGAAGCACCAGCCGTTGTACCGCAGGATTCTGAGCAGAGGGGGAACGTTTCTTGCCAATCTGGTAGTGGGTACGAGACTGAAGGATATGACAAGCGGTTTTGAGGCGTTCCGACGGGATGTGCTGGAAAATATGCGACTTGAGAATTTTATGTCAACCGGACATATGTATCAGACGGAGATGCGTTTTTACTGTAGGAATCGAAAGACAATAGAAGTACCGATACACTATGTGGGAACGGCGTCCAGTCTCAAGGGCAGTTCCGTGACGGAAGCGCTGCGGATTCTATTCCGTCTTAGAAAGAATGAGAAACAAATATGGAGAACGTGAAATATCTGATTTTGGGTGCGGGTCCTGCCGGACTTACTTTTGCCAGTCGGCTGAAGCAGTTGGGGGAGGACTCTTTTGCAGTTCTGGAAAAGGAAAACGAGGCGGGAGGACTGTGCCGGTCAGTCATGGTGGACGGCAGCCCGTTTGATATCGGAGGCGGACATTTCTTGGATACACGAAGACCGTTGGTGAACGAGTTTCTTTTCCGGTTTATGCCACGGGAAGAGTGGGAGCTGTTTGAGCGGGACAGCCGGATATTGATTGAAAATCTGGAAATCGGACATCCGCTGGAAGCAAATATCTGGCAGCTTGCAGGAGAACAGCAGGAGGAGATTCTGGCATCCATTGCAGAGGCGGGCTGTAACAGTGGACGGGAAATGCCGGTCAGATTTAAAGTATGGATCGTCTGGAAGCTGGGAGAAAAGATTGCGGAAATGTACATGCTCCCATATAACCGCAAAATGTTCTGTGATGAGCTGGACGAGCTTGGAACCTACTGGCTTGAGAAACTGCCGAGTGTGAGCTATGAGGAGACACTAAGATCGTGCCGGATGCGTAAGGCATATGGAAAGCAGCCTGGACATGCCACTTTTTATTATCCGAAAAAATACGGATATGGTGAGGTTTGGCTGCGGATGGCAGCAGAACTGGGAGATCATATAAGATATCGGGCGAACGTGCAGGAGCTGGATGTGGACAGGCGATGCGTGCGGACGGCAGATGGGAGTTGTATAAGGGCTGAGAAAATCATTTCTACGATTCCGTGGGGAAGTTTTTCAAAAATCCGCGGAATGGATGAGGAGCTGCGTAGACTGATCGCTTCCTTGAAACACAGTGCTGTGGAAACCCGGTATGTAAAGGAAAATCTGGATACGGAGGCACAATGGCTTTACATTCCAGATGAGGATAAGCCGTACCACAGGATTCTGGTGCGTCATAATTTTTGCACAGGCAGCCGGGGATATTGGCTGGAGACACGCAAAGAGCGTGTGCCGATGTATACGGAGACGACGGATTTTGCCTATATGAATGAGTATGCCTATCCGATGAATACGATCGGTAAGGTGGAGGCAATGCAGAAAATACTGGCCTTTTGCCGGGAGAAGGGAATCTACGGCCTGGGAAGATGGGGAGAACATTCCCACTATAATTCAGATGTGGTTGTAGAAGCAGCCATGAAATTTGCGGAGATGTGGTGTGAAAAATAGCATTGATAGGTCGCTTTTTGCGTAGAAATGAGGATTCATATGAAAAAGAATAACTGGATGAGAAAAGTAATCTATAGCGGTGTGGGAATCGTCTTTTTTGCACTGGTGATGGCTGTGTTGCTTCACACGGCGCAGAATGGCGTGGCGACAACGGAGATCCTGCCGACGATCAATCCGGACCCGGTTTATGTTGTGTGTGAAAGTGGGGAAGAACTGCAGGTAGAACTGACGGCAAAGGAGGACTTTTCCATCAGCGGCTTTCAGCTTCTTCTGGTCAATGTTTCCGAGGAGAGCAGCGGAACTTTGCGCATTGCGCTGACGGATTCTGAGGCGAATCTTATGCTGATGCAGACAGTTCCGGTAGGACAGAAATATCAGCTTTCCCTTCTGGCGGATTCCAGTGAACCTTATTTTATGCAGGTGCCGGAAGGCTGGGGAGAAGATCTGCCATTTGAGGAAACGGTATGGCAGAACGGAGAGGTTCTTCCGGTCGGAATTTCACTTGGAATTTTGCAGGTGGAGCCTACAGCAGTCACCTATGGAGATATCTTTTATTATTCGGTTCCTGCAAGTATTCTTTTGCTTGTGGTGCTCCTGTTACTGATATGGGTCGGAAAAGAAAAGCTGCTTTCGGTTCTGCACAGGCTTCCGGTGGATACCTGCATCCGAAAATATGGAAATGACGTTTTTCTTGTACTCTTATTTGCGGCAATCTGTATCAGCATTTATTCAAGGGCTTATCTGAATGCGATTTATATATCAGCAGATTCAACCGGCTATATGCGGGAGGCAGTGAATCTGGTACAGGGCAACGGCTTTTCCTACGATGGACTGGCAGGGTACCGTTCCTGGTTTGCAAACTGGCCGGTTCTGTATCCGGCAATGATCGCGTTTGTAATGGTGGTGACAAAGGTCAATGCCTATCTGGCTTCCAAGCTGCTCACAATGGTACTGGTTGGACTGATCCTGATTGTTCTGCGGGTCGTATTCCGAAAAGAAGCCTGGATCTATGCACTTTGTCTTACCAATATCGGTTTCCTGAATCTGTGCTATTACACCTGGAGCGAGATTCCGTTCATGCTGTTTTTGCTGTGCTATGGACTGGTGCTCGCAAGGATCGTGGGAGAGACGGAAAGTTCTCTGAAATGGTATCTGCTCCTTGGAGCTATGGGACTTGGCTGCTTTCTGACCAGATACTATGGAGCCTATGTCTTTATCGTGACAGGGCTTTACGTGCTGCTTTTCTTTGTGGATTTCTGCCGGAAAAAGGAAAAAAGATATCTGATGGGTGCACTAAAGCTTGGAATCACGACACTGGTGTCAGGAATCCTGAGCGTGGCCTATCTGTTGCTTAACAAGAAGATGAACGGTATGGCGTCCGGAGTCAGCAGAACAATGTGGTGGGATGACTATCAGACGCTGACAAATGACTTGATCGAAACGTTGATCACGGAGTTTTTCAATGTCTTTTCTATACAGATACCGGAGTTTTTGGAAAACTACCCATACAGTCTCAAGGTGTTTGTTGTATTGCTGATCCTTGTTGGTGTTGCGCTGATCGTGATACGATATGGCAGACATTTTTCGAGGGAGTCGGTACTGATCACGATGGCGGTGTCCTATGAGATCATTTTTATCGGAATACGGTATGTGTCTTCCATGGATACCTTTTATTTCCGATTCTTTGAACCGGCGACTTTCTTATTGTGCATCGGAATACTGGGGCTGCTGATACCGCAGCTGCGGGAAAAGAAGGCTTTGCGCTATCTGGGAGGAACGGTCACGATGCTGGTGGTGCTTTCCGTTACGGCACTGTATGAAAATGGTGCGCTGAAGACAGATAACTGTTACTATGAGGCAATGGCAGAGCAGTGGGATCAGGCCTATGCAGAGCTTCCGACAAGGTCTGTAGTGATCTTCAACGATATTGATTTCCGTTCCTCATGGTACCGTCCGGATATCGTGGAGGGAACGATCACACCGGCCGATACGAAGGAGAGCATCAAGGCCACCTATTATGGATCTGATTATCTGTGCATACGGGCGGAATTTGCGCAGACGATGCTTGAGTCTGGTGAGTACGAAGAACAGGTAAGTGACTGGCTGAGACAGGGCTTAGAAGAGGTAAAAGAAGGAAATGCCTACGTGGTACTGCCTCTGACAGAATAAAAAAGTTATACATTTTTTATGAACAGGACACACTGCTGTCCTGTTTGTTTTGTTTTCATGTCTATTGAAAACCGGCAGATCGTATCTTTCCGGTATTATGCACCGGAGAAGGACAGCGTCCGCAGGGTTGAGCCGTACTATCTGATCTTTAAGTGGTCGAGCTGGTATTTGTGGGGATTCTGTCTGGAGAGAGAGGATTTCAGACTGTTTAAGTTGAACAGGATGGATCAGCTTATCAGGTTAAAAGAGCACTTTGCACAGAGGGAGGTGCTGGAGCCTGTTTCGGTGAGAGAAGAGCTCCTGAGAATTGCAACAAGTATGAAGGCGAAGTACGAAGCACATTAACTAATAGACAATTGCGAAACTAAAAAATTATGATGGAAGAGAGCAAAGACTTATGAGTTTTGCAATTGCCTGCACTAAGAAGACAGGAGAGGAGAAGCGTATGAAAAAATGGTATGACGAGGAGTATCAATTCGAGGTGGAGGTGACAGGATTCCTGCGGGGAGATCACACGGAGCGTTACTGTCGTAACGGGGAGGAGATCGGAGACAAGTATACCTGTACCTACGGTTGCCCGGTCAACGCGCAGGGATATGGAATCTGTCCCAAGGCGATGCTGGTGCTGTTTCCGACGATGGAGGCAATCAGAAGCGGCGGGGATTTGGAGAATATCGGCGGAGATGGCAAATACACGAAGAACTTTGTGTGTCCTGACGGCTGTGTAATGTTCCGGCTGACGGCAACCAAGACCGGGAAGGAGAATTTCTATAAGGGGAAATTTTTTGACACTTTCTAGGGCATGAAAAAGGAAACTGCCTAGTCCGGGATGACATTATTGGAGTCCCTCTTCTTGAATTTGGAGGTATACCTGTGGTATCATAAAAGGTGTTCTAGGTATACTGAAGGGAAACCAAAAACAAGATACAACAGGGAGGGATTCTTATGAAATCAATAAGGGCTAAGGTAACGGTAAGCATCATTTTGTGCTCACTCATTTCGTCGGTTCTGATCAGTGTGATCAGCATCACGTATTCAAGCAGAACGGCGACTAATGATGCGCAGACGGAGCTGGCGATGTCGTGCGAAAATGCAAGCGGTGAGATCAATGCGCTTGTGTCCCGCATTGAGCAGTCGGTAAATACGATCAGTGATATTGCACTGGAAAATCTGGATTTTGCAAGATTTCAGACAGACAGTGCCTATGTGGATTCCTACACGGAAAGCCTCCGGGATGATTTTGTTACCTTTGCAGAGCATACAGATGGTGCGATCTGTGCCTACATACGATACAATCCGGATTTTACAGATCCGACATCCGGTATCTTTCTGACGAGACCGGATACACAGTCTGAGTTTACAAGCTCAACGCCGACGGATTTCAGTATTTACGATAAAGATGATGTCGCACATGTCGGATGGTATTACATTCCGGTTGAGAATAAGGCACCCATCTGGATGGACCCTTATTTGAATGAAAATGTAAACATCTATATGGTCTCCTACGTGGTTCCGCTGTATGTGGACGGTGTTTCCGTGGGAATCATCGGTATGGATATTGACTTTGGACAGATGACAGACTACACGGATTCCGTGAAGGTCTTTGACACGGGATATTCCTTTATTGTAGACAAAAACGGTATCATCCAGCACCATGTCTCTATTCCGACTGGTACGGATCTGCGGGAGTACGAGGGCGGCAGCCTTGCATTTGTCGGTGACTTTATGGAGGATGATGCAAACCAGTCTACGATGATTGAGTACACGATGGACGGGGAGAGCAGATATCTTACCTTTTCCAAACTGAATACAGGCATGAAGCTTGCCATGACAGTGCCGACGGAAGAAGTCAAGGCACATGCTAAATCAGTTGCGATACAGACGATAGGGGCCATGAGCCTTGGTGTGATCATCTCTATAATTCTGGGTATTTTGATCGGAAGCAGTATTTCGGGACCGATCAAGAAGATTACCGATATTGTAAAGCAGACCGCTGCACTGAATTTCAAGAAGACACCGGAGGGAAGCAGGCTTGTAGAGCGGAAAGATGAGACCGGAAGCATGGCAAGAGCCGTAGGCGAGATGAGAGGCGTGCTGCGGAATCTGGTCGCGGATATGGAACAGATCCGGGATCATATGCTTGGCAATATGGAAGAACTGGACAATGTCATGAAGGAGAATAACGCCGTGTCTGAGGACAATTCGGCGACAACGCAGGAACTTGCGGCAGGCATGGAAGAGACGACGGCCAGTGCCAACATGATCGTGAGCAATATCGGAACTATTCAGGACAATGTCACAGGAATCCGGAACCTGTCTCAGAATGGTCAGGAAGAGTCAAGAGAGGTAAGGGACAGGGCAAGAAAGCTTCGTGACACGACAGTTACCTCCAGCAATCGTACAATGGAAATGTATGAATCCATGAGAAAGAGAACGGATGAAGCCATTGAGCAGTCTAAGGTTGTGGTGAAGATCAATGAGCTGACAGAGAATATAAGAAACATCTCTTCCCAGACAAATCTGCTTGCGCTGAACGCCAACATTGAGGCGGCAAGAGCCGGAGAAGCGGGAAGGGGCTTTGCAGTGGTAGCTACGGAGATTGGTACTCTGGCAAGTCAGACCTTCCAGACGGTAGACGGGATCAACCAGATCGTAGAGGAAGTGAATGCAGCCGTGAACAACATGACAGACTGTATCCGCGTCATCATGGAATTTTTGGACAAGACGGTAGTGACCGACTACAATTCCTTCAAGGAAGTGGGAGAAAAATACGAGGATGATGCGACCGTGTTTGCGGATTCCATGGGACGGATCTATGAAGAGATTTCCGAACTCAGCGAGAAGATAGACAATATCGCTCAGGCGATAGACAGTGTCAGTGACACGATCAATCAGTCCACAGAGGGCATCAATCTGATCGCCGAGAAGTCCGGTGATGCGGTAGCCAAGACGGCAGAGGGATATGACCGTCTGCAGGAGAACAGGGAAGGACTGCAGCATCTCAAAGAGATGATCGACAAGTTTGAGTTATAAGGCGAAGCAGGGATGTTCCTTATAAAATCCATGAAAAAGATTGAATAGTTTGTAGAAATATGTTATATTGTCTCCAATTGAACAGATAGCGATCAGGTGTCGAAGCAGTCGGGCGTTTGCCCGGCTGGCTTCGGTGAAAAGGGAAACAGGTGTGAATCCTGTACGAACTCGTCACCGTAATTAGGGAGCAGAAGCCGATATATCACTGGGAAACTGGGAAGATGGCAGATGCGGAGATCTTTAAGCCGGGAGACCTGCCTGATAGCTGTACAGAAACGTTTGTTTCAAGCCACGAGTAACTGGTTGTACGTGTGAGAGCAGAGGTGGATCATAGGATTTAATCTGTGCTTTCTTTGTGCGTAAACCCTTTACCTGAAAACAGGAAAGGGTTTTTTTATGTTGTGTTGCCTGAGATAAAGGTTCTGTTGGATCATGTTCAATACAAAGAGAAAGACAGGAAACTGTCGAAGGAGGAGACATGAAAAAAAGAGCAGTAGTATTATGGATGGCAGCAGTGATGGGCTGCAGTCTGGTAGGATGCGGCAGCAGTGCACAGACAGCAACCGAGAGCACGGTACAGGAAAGCAGCACAGAGGATCAGGCAGCAGAACAGACCGAGGAAGTACAGGACACAACAGAGGACGCACAGGAGACGGATGCGCAGGAGGATGACGCAGATGCTGACCAGAAGGCAGCCGATGAGGTAGCAGCGATGATCGATGCAATCTATGTACAGGAAAGAACAGATGAGACAGATCAGCAGTGTGCTGACGCAAAGGCAGCATGGGATGCTTTGACAGATGCACAGAAAGAGCTTGTAGAGGGCGAAAATGCTGATCCTGATTATTTCGGAAGAGATACAGGAGATGCGTCTAAGGATGATGCGCGTAATCAGGATGAGATCGGAGAGAATGAGATTCTGGTAGTCAGCTTCGGAACTTCCTTTAATGACAGCCGTGTGGCAGACATCAAGGGAATTGAGGATGCAATCCAGAAGGCATATCCGGACTGGTCTGTCAGAAGAGCCTTTACCGCACAGATCATCATCAACCATGTAGAGGCAAGAGATGGCGAGTGTATCGATAACATGCAGCAGGCTCTGGATCGTGCAGTGGCAAACGGTGTAAAGAACCTTGTAGTTCAGCCTACACATCTGATGCACGGAGCAGAGTATGACGAGCTGACAGAGGCAGTAGAAGCATATAAGGATCAGTTTGAGAGCGTAGAGTTCGCAGAGCCTCTTCTTGGCGAGGTTGGAAACGATGCGAGCGTGATCAATGAGGATAAGAAGGCAGTTGCAGAGATCCTTACAGCAGAGGCAGTAAGCGTAGCAGGTTATGACAGCCTGGATGCAGCAAAGGAAGATGGAACAGCATTTGTATTTATGGGACATGGAACTTCCCATGCAGCAAAGGTTTCCTACAGCCAGATGCAGGCACAGATGCAGGACCTTGGCTATGACAATGTCTTTATCGGAACGGTAGAGGGTGAACCGGAAGAGACAGCATGTGAGGCAGTTATCGAGGCAGCAGCAGAGGCTGGTTATACCAAGATCGTGCTTCGTCCTCTGATGGTAGTAGCCGGAGACCATGCAAACAACGATATGGCCGGTGAAGATGAGGATTCCTGGGTAAGCATGTTCACAGCATCCGGAAAGTTTGAAAGTGTAGATACACAGATTTTCGGACTTGGCGAGATCGCAGCGATCCAGGATATTTATGTAAACCATACAGCGGCAGTCATTGACTGATATAACCAGACAGACACCGCGAAAGTGTAAGAATTGAGGATGACGTTTATGAAAGCAGCACAGATAAAAAAGATCGCTGCAATCTTCCTGTCATGTGCGCTGTTGGCCGGTTGTGGAGCTGGCGCTGAGGAGACTCGGTCACAGACACAGGAACCGGTACAGGAAGAAACGCAGGAAGAACCGGTAGAAGAGACGGCGCAGGAGCCGGCAGAAGAAGTACCGGAGGAGACAGAAGAAGTTCTTGCGGATGGCGTTTACACAGCGGATTTTGACACGGACAATTCCATGTTCCGTGTCAACGAAGCCTGTGATGGCAAGGGAACACTGACCGTGGAAAACGGGGAGATGACGATCCATGTTTCCCTGAATTCCCAGAAGATCGTGAATCTCTATGTGGGACTTGCACAGGACGCCCAGAGGGACGGAGCAGAACTTTTAGAGCCGACCGTAGACACCGTGACCTACAGTGATGGAATGACCGATGAGGTATACGGATTTGATATACCGGTTCCGGCACTTGATCAGGAGTTTGATCTGGCATTGATCGGAACAAAAGGAAAGTGGTATGACCATAAAGTGATCGTATCGAATCCTGAACCGGCACAGGAGAAAGCGCAGGAGCCGCTGACTCTGGAGGATGGTACCTATACGGTGGAGGTGACGATGGAAGGTGGAAGCGGCAGAGCTTCTATTACCTCGCCGACTGAGATCACCGTTGAGGGTGAGAAGATCACGGCAAGGGTTGAGTGGAGTAGTCCGAATTATGATTATATGATCGTGGACGGCGAGAAATACCTGCCGGTCAATATGGAAGGCAATTCCGTTTTTGAGATCCCGGTTGCCACACTGGATGAGCCGATGGAGGTTATCGGTGATACCGTAGCAATGAGTACACCTCATGAGGTGGAATATACCTTGACGTTTCATACGGATTTAAACGATACGGAAGAATAAGAGGATACAGCAGATGGACGCAAAGAAGAAATTTCTGTGTGGCCTGTTCATAGCGGGACTGTTGGGGCTTAGCAGCTGCGGCGGTCCCTCTTCCGATTCTGAGGGAGAGATCAGGGAGACGCAGGAAACGCAGCAGGCGGTGCAGGAAGAAAACGGTCTGGTATACCAGAGCAGTATGGAACTGCAATATGCGGAGAATTTTTCAGTCGATTACTATGAAGGCGGCTATGAAATGCTTGGAACTATGGACGGAACGCAGATTCTTCTGGTGCCGGAGGGGAAAGAGGTACCGGAAGGACTGGGAAAGGATGTCATTGTGTTGTACAGGCCGGTCTCAGACCTGTATCTGGTGTCGTCCTCTGTGATGGATATGTTCCGCGAGCTGGATGCACTTTCAGCGATCCGTTTTTCTGCACAGAAACAGGAAAACTGGTATATTGAAGAGGCGAGAGAGGCGATGCAGGAGGGCAGGATCCAGTATGCCGGGAAGTACAACAGACCTGACTATGAAAAAATCGTGGCAGAAAACTGTACGCTGGCGATTGAGAACCGAATGATCCTGCATGCGCCGGAGGTGATGGAGAAACTGCAGGAATTTGGAATTCCCGTGATGATCGAGTATTCAAGTCTTGAGAAGCATCCGCTCGGCCGGGTAGAGTGGGTTCGCTTTTTCGGTGCGTTGACCGGCAAGGAAGAGGAAGCAGAGCAGGCGTTTGCAAGACAGGTACAGCTGCTTGACAAGGTGGTTGATGGAGAGAAAACCGGAAGCAGTGTGGCGTTTTTCTATATCACGTCAAATGGGATGGTACAGGTGCGCAAGGGCACAGATTATATTCCCAAAATGATCGAGTTTGCCGGGGGAAGTTATCTGCCGCAGAATACAGAAGATTCAGAATCCGGCCGGTCTACCTTTAACATGCAGATGGAGGATTTTTACCAACAGGTTAAGGATGTGGACTTCATCATCTACAACAGTTCTATTGACGGGGGCGTGAACACAGTCGGGGAATTGCTGGATAAATGCAGTGTGTTGAAGGATTTCAAGGCCGTACAGTCCGGCAATGTGTTCTGTACTACGAATGATATGTACCAGCAGTCGATGGCAGTCGGTGATATGCTGGAGGACATTCACCGTATGCTGGAAGGCGGTCAGGACGAAGAAATGAAATATTTATTCAGGCTGCAGTGAAAGTGGGTAAGACGATAAGACAGGAGGAAAGAGGGAAATGAAGCGCAGAAGAAAAAGAAGAACGATCGCGGCTTTTGTCATTCTGACAGCGGCTACCTTGCTCCTGACAGCGGCTAACATAGGCATTGGAACAGTGAAAATCCCGCTTTCGGAGATTTATGATGCTGTCTGCGGACATGCGACAGAGCATGCGGCGATTTTGTGGAATATCAGGATGCCCAGAACGGCGGCGGCTTTGATCCTTGGCGGTGCGCTCGCACTGTCCGGCTATCTGCTCCAGACCTTTTTTCATAATCCGATAGCAGGCCCCTTTGTGCTGGGAATCTCTTCGGGAGCCAAGATGACGGTGGCAGTTGTTATGATCCTGTGGATCCGGTATGCAATGCGCGTCAGCTCTGCTGTGTTGATGACAACGGCCTTTGCAGGGGCGATGCTGTCAATGGTTTTTGTGCTTATGATCGCGCGGAGGGTGAGCAGCATGTCTGTTCTGGTAGTCTGCGGAGTGATGATCGGTTATATCTGCTCTGCCATAACGGAATTTATCGTAACCTTTGCAGACGATGCACAGATCGTGAATCTCCATAACTGGTCAAGGGGAAGCTTTTCAGGCATGAACTGGGGGCAGGTGACGGTCATGGCGGTGGTGACGACGATAACCCTTGCGATCGTGATCCTGTTGGCAAAGCCGTTGGGTGCCTATCGGCTGGGGGAAGCCTACGCGCAGAATCTCGGTGTGAACATAAGACTGCTCCGTATTGCACTTGTGATCCTGTCGAGCGTTCTTTCGGCCTGTGTCGTAGCCTTTGCCGGGCCGATCTCGTTTGTGGGTGTAGCAGTTCCACAGCTGATGAAGGAATTGTTTCAAAGCAGCAGGCCACATATCATGATACCGGCGTGCTTCTTAGGGGGCAGCGTCTTCTGTCTGCTCTGCGATCTGCTGGCAAGAGTTCTGCTTGCGCCGACGGAACTCAGTATCAGCACCGTCACGGCTGTATTTGGAGCACCGGTGGTGGTCTGGGTAATGATGAGACGAAATAAGGAGAGGGCTGTCTGATGGATTATTATTTTAAAACAGAAAAGCTTAGTGTCGGCTATCAGAAAAAGCCAGTTGTGGAAGAGGTCGGGATCGGCATCAGAAAGGGAGAGATCCTGACCCTGATCGGGCCTAACGGAGCCGGAAAATCCACGGTGTTAAAGAGTATTGCAGGACAGCTTGCACCCCTTGCCGGAACCGTTTATATAGACGGAAAGGACAAAAGCAGTCTCGATGAAAAAGAGTTGTCAAGAAGGCTTTCTGTTGTGTGGACGCAGAAGCTTCGTGCGGAGCGGATGACCTGTGAGGATGTGGTTGCGACAGGGCGCTATCCGTACACCGGACGGTTTGGAATGCTGACAAAGGAAGATCATGACAAGATAGAGGAAGCGATGGAACTGGTTCACGTTTCGGATCTTAAAGACTGCGATTTTACCTGTGTCAGCGATGGACAGAGACAGCAGGTGATGCTGGCGCGGGCCATCTGTCAGGAACCGGAGATCCTGATTCTTGATGAGCCGACTTCCTATCTGGATGTCAGGCATAAGCTTGAAATTCTTTCTTTTCTGCAGGAAATGCAAAGAGAGAAAAACCTTACGGTCATCATGTCTCTTCATGAACTGGATCTGGCTGCCAAGGTGTCCGATAAGCTCCTTTGCCTGAACGGGAGGTATGCACAGCGGTTCGGAACGCCGGAGGATATCTTTGAACGGGGCTATCTGTCAGAGCTGTTTGGAATTCAGACAGGAAGCTATGAGGAAGAGAGCGGCTGCATGGAACTGGAGAAGGCGAAGGGGGAGGCATCCGTGTTCGTGATCGCCGGTATGGGAAAAGGAAGAAATGTGTACCGGAGACTGCAACGGCAGGGAGTACCCTTTGTAACTGGAATTCTGTATGACAACGATCAGGATTATCCGGTTGCCAGAGCGCTTGGAACAGAGGTGTATGTGCAGAGAGGATTGGAGCCGGTATCGGAGGAACTGCTTGCAAAAGCAAAGAAGGCACTGGATACCTGTGATATTGTGATCAGCTGCCGCAGGAAATTCGGAAGTCTGGAGCAGGCAAACCGCGAGCTTCTGGAGTATGCGAGAGCCAGAGGCAAGGTGATAGAAAGATGTTATGGAGACAAAAAATAGAAAGGTGGCTGACGGATGGCAAAGGTGATCATGGTGCAGGGAACAATGTCCGGTGCGGGCAAAAGTCTGTTGGTGGCAGGATTGTGCAGATTGTTCCGACAGGACGGGTACCGGGTTGCACCGTTCAAATCTCAGAATATGGCGTTAAATTCCTATATCACGCGGGAGGGGCTGGAGATGGGACGGGCACAGGTCATGCAGGCAGAGGCAGCGGGGATAGAGCCGGTGGTCTGTATGAATCCGATCCTGCTCAAACCGACCAGTCATGTCGGCTCACAGGTCATTGTAAACGGGGAAGTGCTCGGCAATATGAGCGCCAGAGAATATTTTGCGTATAAAAAGAAACTCATACCGGACATTGTAAAGGCGTTCAGGATGTTAGAAAAGCAGGCGGATATCATTGTGATCGAAGGAGCGGGAAGTCCTGCGGAGATCAATCTGAAAGAGAATGACATTGTCAATATGGGACTTGCAAAGCTTCTGGATGCACCGGTTCTTCTCGTTGGCGACATTGACAGAGGGGGTGTTTTTGCGCAGCTTCTGGGAACCCTTATGCTTCTGGAAGACGAAGAGAGAGCGAGGGTAAAGGGTCTGATCATCAACAAATTCCGGGGAGATATCTCGATTTTGGAGCCGGGGATCACCATGCTGGAAGAGCGGGGGCACGTTCGGGTAACAGGGGTTGTGCCTTACATGGAGCTTTCGCTGGAGGATGAGGACAGTCTTACGGACAGATTTGCAAACAGACAGGAGGGACCGATTGACATCGCGGTGATCCGGTATCCACGCATCTCGAACTTTACGGACTTTAATGAGTTTGAACAGCACGAGGCGGTGACTGTGCGCTACGTGGCGTCAGCCCAGGAGCTGCATCACCCGGATATGATCTTCCTGCCCGGAAGCAAGAATACGATGGGCGATCTCAAGTGGATGCGCCAGAACGGACTGGAGGCTTCTGTCAAGAGACTGGCAGGGGAGATTCCCGTGTTTGGTGTCTGCGGTGGTTATCAGATGCTTGGAGAGAGCATCGAGGACCCGGAGCAGACCGAGGAGGCCGGCAGTATGCGGGGAATGGAGCTTTTGCCGGTGCGCACGGTACTGCAAAAGAACAAGAAACGCTGTCAGACGGCGGGAACCCTGCCGCCTCTGCAAGGATGTCTTAGCGCGCTTGGCGGGCTTTCCTACCACGGCTATGAGATACACATGGGAAAGACTTTTCCGGAAGGAAAAGGGGCGGTGGTCTCAGATGGAGGAAATGTGTATGGCTCCTATGTACATGGACTGTTTGACAGTGCCGCCGTAGCGGAGTGCGTGATACAGAAGCTTGCAAAGGACAAAGGAATCTGTATCGGACAGGGCAGGCTTCAGGATTACGCAGACTACAAACAGAAACAGTATGATCTGCTGGCAGACACACTGCGGCAGTATCTGGACAGGGAGGCAGTGTATGGAATGCTCAGAGAAGCCCATATTAGCTGAAAATACAAGACAGGAGCTGCAAAAGCTTCACATCTGCCTGCCGGACGAGAGAGTGCGGAGCCGTATATTGCAGAACTGGGATGCGGTCGCAAAGCCGATCGACGGTCTTGGAAAGCTGGAGAAGCTGATCGCGCAGATCGGTGCGGTGACAGGCAGTGTGCAGCCACAGTTTTCCAGGAAAGCGGTGTTGATCCTGTGCGCCGATAACGGGATTGTGGAAGAACAGATCAGCCAGTCCGGGCAGGAAGTCACGGCGAGGGTGGCTAAGGCGATGGGGCAGAAAAGCTCTTCGGTGGGCAAAATGGCAGCCCTCGCAGGAGCGGACACGATCCCGGTAGATATTGGGATTGCGGACCAGACGCCCATACAGGGAGTTCTTGCAAGAAAAGTACGGTGCGGAACGAGAAACTTCCGAAAGGAACCTGCCATGACAGAGGAAGAGGCGGTCAAGGCGATAGCGGTCGGGATCGAACTGACAGGAAAGTGCAGGGAACAGGGCTATCAGCTTCTGGCTACCGGAGAGATGGGGATTGGCAATACCACGACGAGCAGCGCGGTCGCGGCGGCTCTTCTGAAGTGCCCTGTACAGGATGTCACTGGCCGGGGAGCCGGTCTGGATGATGAGCGGCTTGAGAGAAAGAAACAGATCATAGAGGAGGCTGTGCGAAACTATGATCTTTATCATGCGGATGCGCTGACGATTCTGCAGTGTGTCGGCGGGCTGGATATTGCGGGACTTACCGGAGTCTGCATCGGAGCGGCACTCTTTCAGATACCGGTTGTGCTGGATGGCGTGATCAGTCTGACAGCGGCACTGCTCGCGGAACGCCTTTTCCCGGGGACGAAGCAGAGTCTGCTCCCATCGCATCTGGGCAAAGAACCGGCGGCGGGTCTGCTTTTGCAGGAGCTTGGGATGAGCGCTGTGCTGGATGCCGGGCTTGCGCTGGGAGAAGGAACGGGAGCGGTCATGCTCTTTCCGTTGTTAGACATGGCAATGAGCGTCTATCGTGAGGGAACGGACTTTGCGGGAATGAAGCTGGAACCGTACAGACGCTATGATGATCAGAAAAGTAGTTAGCTGCCGACAGAGATTGGAGAGACTGGACAGATGATGGTACTGATAACAGGAGGAAGCGGGAGCGGCAAGTCTGCCTATGCGGAGCAGGTGGCAGGAGAACTTGGAAAAGACGGACCGAAGTACTACCTCGCGACCATGCAGGTCTATGATGAGGAAGGACAGCGGAGAATTGAAAGGCACCGTCAGATGAGAAGCGGTAAGGGGTTTTGCACGATTGAACAGCCGACTGCCATAGAGAAAGCACTCTGGCACCTCACAGGAAACGCCTCCCTGGAAAGCACCGTTCTTCTGGAATGTGTGTCAAATCTTGTGGCAAATGAGATGTTTGCAGGGGAGACACCGGAACCAGAGGAACAGGTGGTACGGAAGGTAGCACAGGGCGTGGAGTCCCTGAAAAAGGGGGTACGTCATCTGGTAGTAGTCACAAACAATGTGCAGGAGGATGGCATTTTGTATGACGCTACGACTATGGAATATCTGAAAGCCATGGGAGAGATCAATCAGAGACTGGCAGCCATGGCCGATGAGGTGGTGGAGGTCGTCGCCGGAATACCGGTTGTTGTATCCGGGCAAAAGAAAGGAGAGAACTGACATGCGGATCATTCGATCTGTTATCGTTGCATTTTCGATGTATTCCCGGATTCCGATGCCACAGTTCAGGTGGGAGGATGCCGATACAAAATATATGCTGTGCTTTTTTCCATGGGTCGGGGCGGTGATCGGAGCGGCTGTGTGGTTCTTCACCCGGCTGTGCGATTGGCTGAACATTGGCCTGCTGTGTGAGACTTTCGCGGGGGCTGCAATTCCGCTCCTGATCACAGGAGGCTTTCATGCGGACGGCTTTCTGGACACATCGGATGCGCTGCATTCCTATCAGTCCAGGGAAAGAAAACTGGAGATCCTGAAGGATTCCCATGTGGGAGCCTTTGCGGTGATCCGCTTTGCTATCTACGGTATTTTGTACCTTGCAGCCTTTTCCGAGGTGCGAAAGCCTGCGCAGTTACAGATTTTCTGTGCGGGCTTCTTTCTGGCACGCTGTCTGAGTGGAATCAGTGTGGTCAGCTTTCAGGCGGCAAGAAAGGACGGTATGTTGTCCCAGACAGCGGATCAGGCAGAGAAAAGGATCGTCCGGGTGGTGCTGTATGTACAGACGGTGGCCTGTGTGGCCTTTATGCTGTGGAGGAATCCCATTGCGGGCGTGATGGCCACGGTCGTGGCTTTTGCGGTCTTTGCGTGGTATTATTACAAGACAAGGAAAGAGTTTGGAGGCGTTACCGGTGATACCGCCGGGTATTTTGTCCTCCTGTGTGAGCTGGCGATACTTTTGACACTTGCGGTGACATAAACTCGATAGGTGCAGAGAGCATGCACAGGAATGAGGATACTATGAAACTTGTGATTGGTGGATTTGCGCAAGGAAAGCGCAGTTATATTCTGGAGAACGATGACGTCTCCTATGCAGTGTTTGACAAAACACTGCCCTCAGAACAGGAGGTGCAGACCGCAGAACAGCGCGGACAGAAAATTCTGATAGACCACCTGCATCTGTGGATTCGGGAGGAGCTGAAGCTGGGGAAGATGCCCGAAGAAGAGCTCTTTGCATTTACGGCAGAAAATCCAGACTGCACTGTGTTGTGTGATGAGATCGGAAACGGGATCGTCCCGATGGAAGCGTTTGAGCGGGAGTATCGGGAGAGAACCGGACGCATTTTGATAGAACTGGCGAAGAGAGCAGAGGAGGTCGTGCGGGTTTTATGCGGGATCGGACAGAGGATCAAATAAAACTGGTGTTTATAAGACATGGAGCGACACAGGAGAACTATGAGAAGCGCTACCTTGGCAGGACGGAGGCAAGTCTGTCAAGGGAAGGGATCCGGGAGCTCCTTTACCGGAAGCGGCATGGAGTCTACCCGGATGCTGACTGTCTTTTTGCAAGCCCTATGAAACGCTGCAGGGAGACTGCAAAGCTCCTGTATCCGGACGCGGAGGTGCAGATCATCCCCGAGTGGACAGAGATGGACTTTGGGGATTTTGAGGGCAAGAACTATCAGGAGCTGAAAAATGATGCCGCTTACCAAAGCTGGATAGACAGTCTTGGAACGCTTCCGTTTCCGGGTGGAGAGAGTCGGGAACTGTTTGTGAGGCGGTGCGAACAAGGTTTTAAGAAAATGCTTATCCTGCTGGAAGAACAGTTGAAGAAGGCAGGAAAGGAAGCCATGACGGCTGTGCTGATCGTCCATGGGGGAACCATCATGTCTGTGCTCAGCAGCTACGGCGGCGGTGATTATTTTGACTATCAGGTGAAAAGTGCGCAGGGGTATGCCTGTACGCTGCAAAGAGACGGAGCGGACATCCGGCTTGTCAATATAGAACCGCTTGCGTAAATGTGCAATTGCGAAACTTAAAATTTATGATGGAAGTGTGCTTATGATGAAAGTGTGCAAATCAATAACCAAGCAAAGGACCCTTGGAAGACGCTGGTACTTAGTGGCCGTATTTGGGCCACTTACGTACCATTGCGTCTGGAACGGAGCGAAAGCGCGTCCTAGCTGGTTATTCGATTTGTACACTTTAACGTGAATACTTATGTGTTTCGCAATTATCCAGCCTGTGTACGAATTAGGATAGGAAAGGAGACAGCCCCATGTGGAAATATCATTGTATGGCTTTTGTGGCGGGTTTTGTGTTGGATCTGATCGTAGGTGACCCGCACAGTCTGCCACACCCGGTCTGTCTGATCGGACGACTGATCAGCACATTGGAGAAGCGTCTGCACACAGAAGCTTCTAAAGGGCAGCCGGAAAAGGAGCGGAGAAGCGGCGTGTTTCTGGTGCTTCTGGTATTGCTTTGCACGGGAATGGTGACGCTGCTTTTTCTGGCAGCTTCGTATAAGCTGCATCCTCTTCTGGGGGTTGCGGTGGAGACGGTTATGACCTGTCAGATTCTGGCAACGAAA
Organism: uncultured Lachnospiraceae bacterium; assembly: GCA_934385475.1. Taxonomy (GTDB): domain Bacteria; phylum Bacillota; class Clostridia; order Lachnospirales; family Lachnospiraceae; genus UBA3282. Next base: position 21,843 of record CAKRPS010000023.1, read on the forward strand.
TGCCTGAGACAGGAAAGCATGAAGGTGTATGACTGTCTGAACAGAGGAAGTCTGCCGGATGCCAGAAAGGCAGTGGCAATGATTGTCGGAAGAGATACGGATGAGCTTGATGAGGCGGGAGTGATCCGGGCCGCTGTGGAGACTGTCGCGGAGAACACTTCGGACGGCGTGATCGCACCGATGCTTTACACCGCTCTGGGAGGGCCGGTGTTTGGCTTTTTGTATAAGGCAGTGAATACAATGGATTCCATGATTGGCTACAAGAATGACAGATACCTGCATTTTGGCCGGACTGCGGCGAAGCTGGACGATGTCGTCAACTATCTGCCATCCCGGATCAGTGCCTGGCTGATGATCGGTGTAAGCTTTCTTCCGGGAAAAGGGTATAACGGGAAAGAAGCATACCGGATTTATAAAAGAGACCGCCGCAAACATGCAAGCCCCAATTCGGCGCAGACAGAGGCGGCGTGTGCCGGGGCGCTCGGCGTGAGGCTTCTGGGCGATGCAAGCTATTTTGGCAAGGTGGTGCATAAACCGCAGATTGGAGATGCGGTGCGCGAGATTGAAAACGAAGATATCAGAAGGGTGAACCGGCTGCTCTACCGGACGGCATTTCTGGGCGAGGTGCTGTGTCTGTGTGGAATGTTGGCCGTCTGGCTGCGGTAGGAGAAGAGAGTGTGAGAGACAGAGAGAATATACATGGTGGAGACATTTACAGGAATCCGGTCCGGCTGGACTTTTCAGTCAACACCAGTCCGCTTGGAATGCCGGAGAAGGCAAGGGAGGCATTGCTGCGTTCGGTCGAGGATTGCGGACATTACCCCGACCTGTATGCGGACAGGCTGCGGGGAGCAGTGGCAAGGCAGCTTGGGGTCAGGGAAAACAGGCTTCTGTTTGGCAATGGGGCATCAGAGCTTTTTATGGGGATCGTACATGCCCTGCGTCCTGAAAAGGTGCTTCTTCCGGTACCGTCGTTCTATGGCTACCGTTATGCGGCAGAAGCGGCCTGTGGCAGTATTTCAAAGGTGTATCTTCAGGAGAAGGAAGACTTTGTTCCGGGGGAGAAACTGATAAAGTGTCTGACAGAGGATGTGGAGCTGGTGTTTCTCTCAAATCCCAACAATCCGACCGGAAAATGTATGGAACCGGAGTATCTGACGGAAGTGTTAAGGCTTTGCCGGGAAAAGCAGATTTATGTGGTACTCGACGAGTGCTTTCTGGACTTCTGCATCGGGAGAGAGTCGGTCGTGCCACAGATAGAGCAGTATGAAAGGCTTTTGGTAGTGAGGGCTTTTACGAAGCTGTATGCCATACCGGGGGTACGGCTCGGATATCTGGTATGCAGCAATGAAGCACTCTTAGAGAAGGTCAGAAGACACCTTCCTGAGTGGAATGTTTCCATTCCGGCGCAGGCTGCAGGGCTGGGCTGTCTGGAGCAGGAGAATTATGTGCAGGAGACAAGGGCCTATGTCGCAAGGGAGCGGGCCTGTCTGTCAGACTGCCTGAAAAGGGCAGGCATCCGGGTGTTTGAAAGCGAGGCGGATTTTCTCCTTATCTACAGCAGGATACCGCTGTATACGAAGCTTTTGGAAAAGGGGATTTTGATTCGGGACTGCTCCAATTTTGAGGGACTGTCAGAGGGATATTACCGGGTTGCGGTGCGCAGCCATGAAGAAAATGAAGAACTGGGAAAGGCGGTGGAGGAGTGTGTCTTATGAGATTGAACGACTGTTGCCGGAGAACATAGAGAAAAGAAGCTTTGAGATCCTGTCGGCAGAGCTTGCACAGAGGGGGATTGTTCTCCCAAAGGAGGAGGAGATGATCACCAAGCGTGTGATCCACACCAGCGCAGATTTTGATTATGCACAGACGCTCACCTATTCGGAGGGAGCCGTGCGCAGGGCAAAGGAGCTGCTGCTTGCGGGGGCAGATATTGTGACAGACACAAACATGGCGCTTGCCGGGATCAACAAAAAGACACTGGCTGCCTTTGGAGGAGAGGTACACTGTTTCATGGCAGACGAGGAGGTTGCAAGGGAAGCAAAAGAGAGGAAAACGACGCGGGCTACGGTCAGCATGGAGAAAGCCATGAAGCTGCAGGGGCCGCTGATCTTTGCAATCGGCAATGCACCGACGGCACTGCTCCGTTTGTATGAGATGATACAGGAGGGCGGCAGGAAACCGGATTTTGTGATCGGGGTTCCCGTAGGCTTTGTCCATGTGGAGATTGCCAAGGAGCTGATCATGGAAACCGGCGTTCCCTATATTGTAAACCGTGGAAGAAAGGGAGGCAGCAATGTGGCAGCAGCCATATGCAATGCGCTCCTGTACGAAGTGAGAAAAGAAAGAAGTTAAGTATGAGATATGGCTTTACAACAGGAAGCTGTGCAGCGGCGGCAGCAAAGGCAGCGGCGTATATGCTGCTGAGCGGCAGAAAAAAAACACAGATCACCATAGAGACTCCCAAGGGAATTCCCTATACCGCGCAGATTCTGGAAATTCTGAGAGAAGAAAGTTCTGTGAGCTGTGCGGTTAAAAAGGACGGAGGAGATGATCCCGATGTCACGACAGGAGCCATGATCGTTGCGAAGGTTTCTTACGGAAAAGAGATGGCAGCCGGATTTCAGATACAGATCGATGGTGGAGAAGGCGTGGGAAAAGTGACGGCGCCGGGGCTGGATCAGCCTGTGGGGAATGCCGCTATCAACCATGTGCCGCGGGAGATGATCACCAAAGAGGTCACGGAGGTGTGCCGTCTGTTCGATTATGGTGGTGCGCTTGCCGTGGAAATATCGGTGCCGGACGGAGAGCGGATTGCGAAGCAGACCTTTAACGGAAGGCTCGGGATCATCGGTGGAATTTCGATACTCGGAACGAGTGGGATCGTCGAGCCGATGAGTACCCAGGCGATTCTGGATACCATCCGTGTGGAGCTTCACCAGAGAAGGGTACAGGGTTATGACTATGTGGCAGTGTCTCCCGGAAATTACGGTCTGGATTTTATGAAGGATACCTTTGGCTATGATCTGGACCGCAGCGTGAAATGCAGTAATTTTATCGGAGCGACGTTAGACATGGCGGTGGAGGAAGGCTTTGCGGGACTTCTTCTGACGGGACACATCGGTAAGCTGATCAAGGTGGCGGGAGGAATTATGAACACCCACTCGAGAGAGGCGGACTGCCGAATGGAACTGCTGGCTGCCTTTGCTGTCCGGGAAGGAGCGGGCGCAGAGTGTGCCGGAAGGATTCTGGAGTGTGTCACGACAGAACAGGCGGTAAGTCTTTTGGAGGAACAGGGAAAACGGCAGGACGTCATGGACTATGCGATGGAACGCATCTGTTTTTATCTGGACAAACGGACGATGGGCAGAATGCGGACGGACTGTATTTTATATGCAAATGAATTTGGAGAGCTTTCAAGAAGTAAGGGGGTAGAGGAATGGTTACCTTTGTTGGCGCAGGAACAGGAGCACCGGATCTGATCACGGTCAGGGGAATGAAGCTTTTGCAGAAAGCGGATGTGATCATCTATGCGGGCTCACTTGTCAACCCGCAGCTTCTTTCTTATGCACGGGAAAATTGTGAGGTTTATAACAGTGCAGAGATGACCCTTTCAGAAGTGATAGGGGTTATGAAAAAGGCAAATGGACAGGGCAAGGAGATTGTGCGGCTCCACACGGGAGATCCGAGTGTCTATGGGGCTGTCCGGGAACAGATGGATGAACTGGAAAAGCTTGGGATCGCGTATGAGAGTTGTCCCGGAGTGAGTGCCTGCTTTGGAGCGGCAGCATCCCTCAATCTGGAATATACGCTGCCGGGCATTGCGCAGTCGCTGATCATCACGCGGATGGCGGGAAGAACGGCAATGCCTGAGAAAGAGAGCATTGAAAGCTTTGCGGCGCATCAGACCTCCATGGCGATCTATCTGAGCACAGGGATGGTGAAGGACCTCCGGAAAAGGCTGCTTGCGGGCGGTTACCGGGAGGATACACCGGCGGCTATCGTCTATAAGGCAACGTGGCCGGAGGAGAAGGTCTGTGTGTGCACGGTAGATACGCTGCCACAGACGGCGGAGATGAACGGAATTACCAAAACGGCGCTGATTCTGGTAGGAGATGTGATCCTGCACCGCAGCTATCAGCGATCAAGACTGTACGCACCGGATTTTTCCACACAGTACAGACAGGCAAAGGAACCGCAGAGATGAGTTTGAGTGTGATCAGCTTTACGCAAAAAGGAATGTTTCTCTCTTTGAGGATAGCAGAAGAATTGTCCGGGCAGGAAGTGAATTTATTTACGAAATGTACATTTGCCGTAGAAAATAGTTGTACATATGGTGTACAATGGACGCAGCAGAGTGTCGGTGAGTGGGCAGGAGAACAGATGGCGGCCCAAAGGACCGTGCTTTTTATCGGGGCCTGTGGGATTGCCGTTCGTGCGATCGCACCGCATATTACAGATAAACTTCAGGATGCGCCGGTGCTGGTCATGGATGAAAGCGGAAGGTATGTGATTCCGCTTCTTGCCGGGCATGTCGGAGGGGCTAATGAGGCAGCTGAGTACATAGCGGCGAGAACAGGAGCGACGGCGGTGCTCACAACGGCTACGGATATCCGGGGCAGATTTGCCGTGGATGTCTTTGCCGGAAAGAACGGTTTACAGATCGTCAACAAGGATGGAATTGCCAGAGTCAGCGCGAAGGTGCTTGCAGGACAGAAGATCACCGTGTCGGTTGAAGAGGCGCGTGTACAGGGAGAGATACAGAACGTACCCGAGGTACAGCTTGTTCCCTGGCCGCCTGAGCAGAAGGTCGATGTACTGATCGGCGAACCGGATGGTACAGGAGAGGCTCTTTTGTATCTGCGGCCGAGGGAGTATGTGATCGGTCTGGGCTGCCGCAAGGACAAAGAGACAGACGCGCTCGAGGAATTTATCAGCGCCAATCTCAAGGCTGCAGGAGTGCGGGAAAATGAGATCTGCGCGGTTGCATCCATCGACAGGAAACAGCGGGAGCAGGGGATCGTGGCATGGTGCCGCAAAAGACGGATTCCCTTTCTTACTTTTTCGGCAGAACAGCTTGGCAAGGTGGAAGGAGAATTTCACGGCTCTGCATTTGTACAACAAAAAGTCGGGATTGATAATGTATGTGAAAGGGCGGCCCTGCGGGCGTGCAAAGCAGACGGGAAAATAGTCTGGGAGAAGCATGCGGAGGCCGGAATGACCATAGCGATCGCCCGTAGAAAATGGAGCGTGACATTTGATGAAAAATAAGATATGGATTGTAGGAATCGGACCTGGCAGGGAAGACATGATGACCGTGGAGGCGATACAGGTTCTGGAGAGCGTGGATGTGATCGTCGGCTACAAGGTATATACGGATCTTTTGGGGGAGCGTTTCCGGGATAAGGAGATTCTGACAACGCCGATGACACAGGAGCAGGAGCGCTGTGAGCTTTGCTTTGAAAAGGCGGCCGCAGGCAAAAAGGTAGCACTGATCTGTAGCGGGGATGCAGGGATTTACGGTCTGGCTTCCCTGATGCTCGAAGTCGGCAAAAAGCATAAAAAGATAGAACTGGAAATGGTGCCGGGGGTTACGGCGGCAAGCAGCGGCGCGGCACTTCTGGGAGCTCCGATCAACCATGATTTCTGTGTCATCAGTCTCAGCGACAGACTGACTCCGTGGGAGGTGATCAACAGACGCCTGATGGCGGCGGCCTACGGGGATTATGCCATGGTGTTGTACAACCCGGGAAGCAAGGGAAGAAAGGATGCGCTGCAAAAGGCATGTGATACGCTGCTTCGGGTGGTACGTGACGAAAGATGCTGCGGCTATGTGGAGAACATCGGCAGAGAGGGAACCAGGGTAGAGACCTGTACCCTCAAGGAACTGCGCGACCGCGAGGTCAACATGTTCACAACGGTATATATTGGAAATTCGCAATCCGAGATCAGGAATGGAAAATTGATTACGAAACGAGGGTATCAGATTGAAAAAGATGCTGCTTCTGGCAGGAACAACAGAAGGAAGAAGACTGTCTGAGCATCTTGCCGCATCGAAGGTCGCCCATACTGTCTGTGTGGCGACAGAGTACGGGGAGATTGTGATGAAAGAAAATCCCCTGGTCAACATCCATGTGGGACGGATGGACCGGGAGCAGATGCTTGCCTATCTGCGCAGGGAACGGTTTGAGATCGTAGTGGATGCGACACATCCCTATGCAAAGGAGGTCACGGAGAATATCCGGGCGGCGGCAGGAGAGGCTGGAATTCCATGCCTGCGTCTGCAAAGGGATACGGAGGCAGACAGTGACGAACCCGGAGTGTTGCATTTTGACACCAATGAAGCCTGCGCGAAAGCACTTGGGCAGATTGAGGGAAATATTCTCCTGACGACAGGGAGTAAGGAAATATCTGTCTACTGTCAGGATGCGGCACTGCGTGAGCGGCTGTATGCGAGAGTTCTGCCGGGGATTGAAAGTATACGACTTTGTATGGAAAATGGCATAGCAGGGAAACAGATACTGGCATTACAGGGGCCCTTCACAACACAGATGAATGAAGCGATCATAAGACAGTATCAGATCCGTTGCATCGTGACAAAACAAAGCGGCAGTGCAGGCGGCTACCCGGAGAAACTGGAGGCAGCAGCAAGGCAGGAAATTATGGCCTGCGTGATCGGAAGGCCACAGGTGCAGGAAGGGATGTCCTATCAGGAGGTCTGTCTGGAACTGGAGAAACAGTGCGGTGTGAAGCTACAGCAGGAGAACGCATTGGAGATTCTCCTGGCAGGAATCGGAATGGGCGACAGGCGTACAATGACGGGAGAGGTGCAGGAAGAACTGCAGCGGGCGGACTATGTGTTTGGCGCATCGAGAATGTTGGCAGGTCTTTCACAGCAGAGCAACGCGAAACCCTATTACATGCCGGAACAGGTGATTCCACGCCTGCATGAAATACAGGAAGAAGAACAGGGCCAGGCGGTAAAGAGGGCCTTGCTTCTCTTTTCGGGGGACAGCGGCTTTTACAGCGGGTGTCAGAACATGTACAAGGCGTTGCAGGAAGAGATAAAGAGCGGCAGACTGCGGGCATCCGTGCGGATACTGCCCGGAATTTCCTCGATAGCATATCTGGCGGCAGCAGCGGGAGAGAGCTATCAGGATGCACAGATTTACAGCCTTCACGGTACAGGACTTACCGGGATCGTTGGCAAGGTACAAAGGAGTGCGAAGACCTTTTTCCTGTTGTCAGGGGTTAAGGATGTCAATTATCTTGGCAGACTTCTGGAAGAGGCCGGGCTTTCCGGCTGTGAGATCGTACTGGGCTATCAGCTTTCCTATCCGGAAGAGCAGATTCTGCATCTGACACCCGGAGAGTGCAGAAAACGAAAAGAGACGGGGCTTTACACCTGTCTTGTGAAAAATCCGCGGGCAGGCAGAAAAAGACTGACACATGGAATGGCAGAGGAAGCGTTCAGCAGAGGTAAGGTGCCGATGACCAAAGAAGAGGTGCGCGAGGTCAGTATCTGCAAGCTGGGGCTTTTTGAGGGAGCGGTCGTCTACGATATCGGCAGCGGCACCGGCTCGGTTGCCGTGGAGGTTGCGGGGCTTTCGGATACGCTACAGGTGTATGCCATTGAGAGAAAGCCGGAGGCGATAGCGCTGACCAGAGAGAACTGTCTGAAATACCATCTTGATAATATCACGGTGGTAGAGGGTGAGGCTCCGGAAGCGTTCCATGGTCTGCCGGTACCGACCCATGCATTTATCGGGGGAAGCGGGGGCAGGCTTTCGGAACTGCTGACGGCATTATATGAGGCAAATCCCACGATGCGTGTTGTGGTCAATGCGGTCAGTCTGGAGACGATCAGCGAACTTACGGAACTTATGAGAAGCTACCCGACAGAGCAGGAGGAGATTGTACAGCTACAGGCAAGCCGGGCCGTCAAGGCAGGCAGCTATCATTTGATGCGTGCTGAAAATCCTGTCTATATCTGTTCGTTTACTTTTCGGAATGTGGCAGATAAGGAGGAGCGGGATGAAGCCTGACCGGATCATGATAGCCGCGCCCGCGAGCGGGAGTGGAAAGACAACGGTGACCTGTGCGCTTTTGGAGCTTTTGAAGGAGAAGGGCCTGCAGGTGGTCGCATTCAAGTGCGGGCCGGATTACATTGACCCGATGTATCACCGCAGTGTAATAGGAGTTCCGTCTGAGAATCTGGATACCTTTTTTACAGAGGAAGAAAAGACACGAAGAATCCTTCTGGAAAGTGGCACGGAAGACAAAATAGCGGTGCTGGAAGGTGTTATGGGGCTCTATGACGGTCTTGGCGGCGTGCGGGAGGAAGGCTCCTCCTATCATCTGGCACAGACGACCAGAACGCCGATTGTTCTTGTGGTAGACGCGAAGGGCATGGGACGCTCCGTGATCGCCCTGCTTGCCGGTTTTCTCGCCTATGACAAGGCGGAACTGATCAAGGGAGTCATCTTCAACAGGATGTCGCCCTCCTACTGCGAGACGATACGATCTCTGGTGGAAGAAGAACTGGGAATCTGCGTGCTGGGTTGTCTTCCGGAACAGAAAGAGGATTCGTTCAAGAGCCGGCATCTGGGACTCTATCTGCCACAGGAGCTTCCGAAGCTGCGGCAGCACTTACAGAAAATGGCAGGAGAACTGCAAAAGACAGTCAGTGTTGACCGGCTGCTGGAATTTGCCGCGGAAGCGGAGGCATTAGAAGAAGAGTCTGCTAAAGGGGAAAAACTGGTTTACATAAAAAACAATCCGATGATAGCCGTGGCAAAAGATGAGGCGTTCTGCTTTTATTATGAAGCAAATCTGCGGCTGCTGCAAAGCTGTGGGGCAAGACTGGAGTTTTTCTCACCGCTTCACGACAGAAAGCTGCCGGAGCATTGCTGCGGACTGTTGCTCGGCGGGGGCTATCCGGAGTTGTATGCCGGGGAGCTTTCCGACAATCGGGAGATGCTTTCCTCAATCAGAGAGAAGGCTGCGGATGGACTCCCGATCGTGGCAGAGTGCGGGGGGTTTATGTATCTCCACTCGTATCTGGAGGATCAGGAGAAAAGACGGTACAGGCTGGCCGACGTGGTGCAGGGTGGCTGCTGGTATACCGGAAAGCTGGTACGGTTCGGCTATATCACGGTGCAGGACACAACCGGGAGTTTTCTACCTGAAAATGCCATCATAAAGGGACACGAGTTCCATTATTATGACAGTGATAGAAACGGATCGGACTGTATCGCCGGAAAGCCTGTTTCCGGACGGAATTATCCCTGTATCTGGGCCGATCAGGATCATTTTATGGGCTTTCCACACCTGTATTATCCGTCGAATCCCGCCTTTGCGGTTCATTTTGTAGAGAGGGCCGAGGCATATCGGCTGAGAAAGGGCTGGTAGAAGGATGGAAAATTCTCATCGTTTTTTTCAGAACACATCGTGCAAGTTTTTTCCGTGCCATAAGGGACTGACGGAGTTTAACTGCCTGTTCTGCTATTGTCCTCTGTACAACAGACAGAGCTGTCCGGGCAATCCACGCTATATCGAGAAGGAAGGTAGGACGATTAAAGTCTGCACCGACTGTACCTTTCCCCACAGGCCGGAGAATTATGATATCGTGATTGGGATTTTAAAGCAAAGGCCACCACACCCAAACGTTTAGAAATTGTTTAGCTTTGTCTCCCCTTTTTGTTTAGCACGGCAGGATACAATCGTGTTATCATACAAAAAGGGGGTTTTTGATATGAAGAGAATGACTGTTAGAAACAGGATACCGATTTCCAATGCATTGATGGTGATCGTGACGCTTTTCCTGTTTTTTATCATTAATCTGGGTGTCATAAAGGTGTACAGCGAGACAATAGAGACAGAGTTTAAGGCGACGGCACAGCAGATGATCGAGGAGGATGCGCTGGAGGAAATGCTGGAGAATTTCACGATCCGCCGCAACGAATTTCTGCTGTTGTTCGCTTTGGACGGTTTTCTGTGTATAGCGGGACTGGTTGCAGTCAGTCAGCTTTTCACCAGAAATCCGGCAAATTATATTATGAAACCTCTGGACGCGCTGACAGAAGGGGCAAGCCGTATTAAGGACAACAGGCTGACAGAGAATATTACCTATACAGGTGACATAGAATTTGAGCAGGTCTGTGAAGCCTTTAATGAGATGCAGGAGCATCTTCAAAGCGAGCAGGACAAGAACAGGAGAAATTTGACCTGATCCTGCTTGATCTGATGCTTCCGGGAAAAAGCGGATATCAGAGACTTATGAGTTTCACAATTGCCTATTAACAAATAGAGCCCGTAAGGAGGAAATATGGGGATTGAGATACAACTGCTTGACAGTTTACAGAAGATTCACACACCGGTGCTGGACCGGGTGCTGTGTCTGATAACACATCTGGGCGACAGTGGGATGATATGGATATTGCTTGCCCTGGTGCTTCTGGTGATGAAAAGGACAAGAAGGACCGGAGCAATCCTTGCCGTGGCACTGATCGTCGATCTGATCCTGTGTAACGGTATTCTGAAAAATCTGGTCGCAAGGGCAAGGCCCTTCACCGTCAACCCGCAGATAGCACTGTTGATTCCGGTGCCGCACGATTTTTCATTTCCATCGGGGCACACGGCGGCAGCCTTTACGGCAGTCACTGCCCTGTATCTGGGAAAAGCGCGTGCACTCTTTAAACCGGCACTTGTGCTTGCAATCCTGATCGCTTTCTCAAGACTTTATCTGTATGTCCATTATCCGACGGACATTCTGGGAGGAATCGTCTGCGGCTTACTGTGCGGATATGCGGGGTATCGGCTGCTGCCTACACGGCAAGCAGGGCAGATTATGGAACAACGATCCAGACCATGACACAGGGAGGCGTCCAGCCCTATATGCTGCAAAATACGCAGGTTGTAAAGGATACACAGGACTGGCATGCAAAGTTTTCGGATAAATTTACAGATACCGTGATCGCTACGGAAAACTCATACACAAGCCCGGATCTGTCGATCTGGCTGTCCTATGGAGCATATGATACCGGCAGACTGGATCTGTCAGAGTCCGGCAAACACAAAAAGTACGGAACCAAAACTTCCTATGTGGTTGCTGGTATTTATGTGGGAGATATCAGTTGTATCAAGACAGCCTTCGCACAGGATATGCTGCTTTTCACTGCCAGACGTATTTAGGTTTCTTTGGATTGTGAATCCTGCTTCTTCTGTGCTATACTGACCGTATATTTGAAAATACGGATAAGCGGGGGCAGAAGACAGATGAGAATACTGATAATCAGACACGGAGATCCAAATTATGAGCTGGACACTCTGACAGAGACAGGCTGGAAGGAAGCAAAGCTGGTGGCAGAGAGAATTTCCCGGCTGGATATTAAGGATTTCTATGTCTCGCCGCTTGGGCGCGCACAGGATACCGCAAGCTGCACGCTGGAGAAGCTGGGACGCACAGCGCAGACCCTTGAGTGGCTGCGGGAGTTTGCACCGCAGATCAAACGGCCCGATGTGAACGGAAAGCGGAAGATCACCTGGGACTGGCTCCCGCAGGATATGGAACAGGACAGGCGCTATTATGAAAAGGATAGCTGGTGCACGACAGAGATTATGCGGGAAGCAGACGTAGACCGCGAATATGCGTGGGTCTGTGAGGGGCTGGACGAGCTGCTGCATCGGCACGGCTATGACCGTGAAGGGCTGCATTACCGCGCCGTCAATGCCAACAGTGACACGATCGCACTGTTCTGTCATTTCGGAGTGGAGTGTGTCCTTTTGAGCCATCTTCTGAACATTTCCCCGATGCCTCTGTGGCATGGTTTTTGTGCGGCACCAACCTCTGTCACAAGCATCTATACAGAGGAGCGGAGAAAAGGCATTGCGAGCTTTCGTGTGAACGAGTTCGGCAGCACAGAGCATCTGTATGTGGCAGGGGAGACACCCTCCTTTTCCGCAAGATTCTGTGAGTGCTATGACAACGAAGCACAGCGGCATGATTAGGAGGCAGACGGAAGATGCTGATCTTTATGGAAACCGTTAACCTCATAGCAATCCTGCTGATGCTTTTCATGCTGGCTGTGATCCTGAGACAGAAACCGTCCAAGGCGCAGACGGCATTTATCCTCTACAATGTGTTCACGATCCTTTTTGTGATCGGAATTCACCTGGAGCTGCTGCACTCTGATACCGTAGGAGAAGCGGTGGCAGGGCTCAGCGTACAGTATCTGGGACAGGCAGGCTTTCTGATGTCCCTTTTGTGGTTTGTCTCAGAGTTTGCCAATTTTTCGGTTCCGGGGTGGGTCTATGGATTGGAGGCAGGCTGCAACACCTTTGTGTTGATCGGTGTGTTTACGGCGGAGAAGCACCGTCTTTTTTATACCTCCATGAAAATTCTGACGGACGGCCTGTATAACCGCATCGACGTGACGGCGGGAATCCTGTGGTATTTGCACTATGTTCACCTTTTTACGGTGCTTCTGGCAATCCTGATCCTGTGTCTGGTAAGCTACCGGCACAGTTCGCGTGTACAGAAAAAAAGAGTGTTGTATATCGGGAGTGGAATTGGAATCCTGACGTTGGAACTGGTGCTGAAAGGGCTGGGGGTATTCGAAAGCTACAACCCGGTTGTGATCGCGATGACCCTCACCATGTTCTGCATGCTGATGGCGATGGTGCGCTACAGCTATTTCGGCTCTCTCCACGCAGCGGTGGACAATGCCTTCAACCACGGAAATGAAGGTCTGGTGATTCTCGATGAAGGGGATAACATTGTCTTTGTCAACCAGAAGATGGACGTCCTTTTCCCGGATATCCATAAGGGCAGGAAGATACAGCATTACCCGGAGATCTGTCAGCTTCTGGAAGAGCCGGAACATCTGCTGCGCAGAGAAGGTGCGGTATATGAGCTCCGTGTGGAAGACATCGTGGAACATGAGGAAAAGAGTGGCCGCATGCTCTGGCTGATCGACCAGACGCAGGGACTTCTGACGATGCAGAAGCTGCGGGAGGCGGATGAGGCCAAGACTCAGTTCCTGATGAGAGTGAGCCATGAACTGCGCACACCGATGAACACGGTGCTCGGTATGAATGAGATGATAAGGCGCGAGAGCAGCGAGCAGGAGATCCGAAAGTATGCCGGGGAGGTTGCGGATGCCGGCAGACACATGCTTGCTTTGATCGACGAGGTGCTGGAAACCTCAAGGCTGGAGAGTGGAAGGCTGACGATCACGGAAGAACCCTATAGTCCGGCCCGAATCCTGAAAGCGGCAGAGGAGATGATACGTCCTCTTGCAGAGAAAAAGGGGCTGGAGCTTCGTGTGGAAGGAGCACCGGAGCTTTGCAGCGAAACATATTATCTGTATGGAGATGCGCTACATATACAACAGATTGTAGTAAACTTGCTTTCCAATGCGGTGAAGTATACGGATAAAGGTTATATCAGCCTGCGTCTGTCAGGGCAGCAGGAGAGTGGAGAGAAAAGGATTCTGTGGTCTGTGGAGGACAGCGGCATCGGGATCAGCCCTGAGGATCAGGGGAAGATTTTTGAGAATTTCGGAAGAGGAAGCAATACGGACGGCAAAGACGGAATGGGGCTGGGACTTGCGATCGTACAGCAGCTTGCCGGTGCGATGGGCGGCAGGATCGCATTGCAGAGCGAACTGGGAAAGGGGAGCTGTTTCACCCTGTCTCTGCCATGCAGAGAAGCGGCACCGGAGGATGTGGAGGCGTGGAAGCTGTCACAAAACGCCGGATCAGCAGAAATTTCTGACGGACAGATACCGGATTTTCATGCAAATACCATCCTTGTAGTGGATGACAACGAACAGAATCTGATGGTGATCCAGCACCTGCTCAGGAGAACAGGGATCGGAATTGAGACGGCGTGTGACGGAAGGACGGCGGTGGAAGCCTGCCGGCGCAGAAGGTATGATCTGATCCTGTTAGACCATATGATGCCGGGAATGGATGGAATTGAGACGATACACCGGCTGCAGACGGACGAAGAGGGGATGAATCAGGACACGAAGGTGATCGCACTGACGGCGAATGCGGCGAGAGGGGCAAAGCAGCGTTATCTGGAAGAAGGCTTTGCAGGCTATCTGTCCAAACCGATAGAACCGTCAAAATTGGAAAACCTTCTGCGACACTGTCTGGGAGGCGGCTTTGCGGAAAACAGAACGGAACAGAAACCAGAACAGGGAGAGCATATGGCACAGGGAAAATGGATGCAGACACTGGAACAGTATGGAATCTGTGTACAGGACGGTCTGCGGTACGCGGACGAAGATAAGGCGTTTTACAGGGAACTTCTGACGATGTTTGCAAAACAGCAAGAGGAAAGACAAAAGTGTCTGGAGAAAACGCTGCAAGGATTGCGGAAAAATCAGGATACGTCATCCGAAAAGGAGAAAGAGTCTGTTGAAAAGCTTTGGAAGACATGGGTGACGACCACACATGCCCTGAAAGGGGAGGCAAGAGGACTCGGCGCGGCAGAGCTTGGAGAACTCTTTTATCTGCTGGAGCTTTCCGGCCGGGAAAAGAATCTGTCACAGATGGAAAAACTTCTGCCGGAAACGCTGGAGCACTGGAAGAACATGACGGACGGAATCTTACAGATTTAGGACTCTTTTGCAAGGATGGAACGGATTTTGGCACGTCTGCGGAGCGGTATCTGGATCACGGAACCGTCGGTCATACAAAGTTCTCCTTCGGAATAAGAGGCAACCTGATCAACGTGGATCAGATAACTGCGGCCAACCGGCAGGAACGAAACATTGTCGGCCAGTTCTCCGGCGATCCGGCTCAGGGAATCTGCAAAAGAGTAGGAACCCGAGACGGTGTGGAGCAGAACCGTATGGGAACCGTTCGTTTCAAAGAATAGAATATCCTCACACGGAACAGAAATCTGCTTACGCTTCTGCAGGAAACGAAAACGCGGCCGCGCATTCTTAAGCAAAGCGGCGCAACGCTGCATTGCCATTTCAAAATGGGAGCGCTCGTAAGGCTTCTGGAGATAGTACATGGCGTTGACTTCATAGCTGTCCATGGCGTGCTCCGTGGAGGAGGTCGTGAAAATGATGGCTCCTTCATAGTGAAGCTCCCGAAGGCGTCTTGCGGTGTCCATACCGCTGAGTCCATTCATGAAAATATCAAGAAAAATAAGCTCCGGTTTCTCGCCGGACTTTTCATAAGTCTTTAACAAAAGCTCACCGGATGGAAAAGAAACCGGTTCAAAAAAGAGCTTCTTTTCTCTGGCATAACTTTTCAGGTAATGCTGTAGTCTGAGTAGGTCACTCTCTGAATCATCACATAGATAGATCTGCATAAAAATCCTCATTTCTGTCTGCTTTCTGTCTGATATAAAAGCACTTGATATCGGATGCTGCTTTAATTGGACAATCCTGAATAAAGTATAACATAATCTGAGCAGAAAAAACAGTCCCGGACAGAGAAGCCGGAAGGGGTGGATTGCAATTAGGCAGTTTCAGCGACAGTTAGGCAAAAAGTATTGTAAATAAATTTCTTTTTGGTAAACTGGTAAAAATGGGTAAAAAACGTGGACAAGAGTGTATAAAAGGAGAATTGGCAATATGAAAAAGAGATGGGGAAATCTTGCGAAAAGAGTGCTGGTGCTGGGACTTGCGGCCTCTATGGTCACAGGGTCGGTAGACCTGTCTGCGCTGCGGGTGTCTGCGCATACCGGACAGGTAGAGACACGGCAGGAGGAGAAGGCTCAGACAACGACAGTGAAGGTCACGGGCTTTGACGCACTTTCGGATAAGATCATGGAACAGCAGCTTCCGGTGGGAGCGAAGGAGAGTGATATCCTTTTTCCGAAGTCTCTGAAGGTGACGGTAGAAAAGACGGTGACACAGGAGACTGACGAAGAAGACGAGGAGGAGAGCAGCAAACCGGCCTCTGAAGATGACCAGAAGGACTCAGAAGAAGGAGACGTTAAGGATGCGGAGGATCAGGAAGATACCGGGGCTGATCAGGACGCAGAAGGACAGGGGGAAGAGAAAGACTCTGACACCGGAGAGGGACAGAACGAAGAGGATGGCTCTGCTACCGGAGAAGGACAGGACGAGGAGAAAGACTCTGACACCGGAGAAGGACAGGACGAAGAGAATGGCCAGGATGCCGGGGAAGGACAGGAGAACGGTTCTTCTTCTGAGGACGGACAGGATGCCGGAAATGGAACAGATTCCCAGAGCAGCGACAACGGAAATGGCGGAGAGAGTACGCCGGAAGCTGCGGACACGCAGGAGAGTGCAGGAAAAGATCTTATCGGCAGAGTTGCAGACTGGTTCTTTGCACCGATAACAGTCTATGCGGCAGAGGATGCTGTCGAAGACAAGGCAGAGCAGAAGAACGGACAGACCGGGGAAGCCGGAGAAGAGGCGGACCCAGAAGAAGTGTCGGTGACTACGGAAGAAGTGTGCCTTGCAGGCATTACCTGGGAGATCGACGCGGAGGAGAGTGATGCGTCTGAATTCGATGGCAGCAAAAACGGCTTCTGCTATGCCTATACGCCGGTACTGCCGGATGAGGATGGAGACGGCAACCAGCTCACAGTGGGAGAAGATGTGGAGCTTCCGGTGATCTATGTGCTTGTGGGCCAGTACGGGATTGCATTGCTGGATGGCGACGGGACAATTGAAGTAACGGAAAAGGGCGCTGACGGAAATATAATTAAAACTTACAATGCGCAGGACCTTGCAACATGGATTGGCGAGCATGGAAGTGCAAACCTGGAAAAAGTTTCCATTAAACTGTTGAATAATGATACCTCCATAACAAAGGAGCTTACCATTGATACAGATTTGGCAAAAGAGATAGAGCTGGATTTGGATGGCCATACATTGACACTGGCTGCGGGTGCGCGTTTATATTTTATTAAAAGTGTAAATATAACAATTACCTCATCCGGCTCGAATAAGGGAACAATTACAGGCAGCTGTAACTATAGAAACAAAGTCAAAGGAGAGGGACTGGTAACTGCAGATAGGGATTCAATGCTGACAATTAAGCATGTCACAATCGAAAATGCTGGAAC
>CAKRPS010000024.1 GCA_934385475.1 uncultured Lachnospiraceae bacterium
ACAGGCAGATCGCTCAAACCTGTTATTACGGAAGCGGCAGCGAGAGAGTTATGAAACTCATACAACAATTTGATGTAGAAGATAGCTGCGCTTTTTTTGAAGGACTTGGGATGCGGATTAAGGATCGAAATGGCTATCTGTATCCGGCAAGTGAACAGGCTTCTACTGTTCTGGATATGCTCCGGCTGGAGCTTGAACGTCTTCGCGTCAGAATCTGTACACAGCAGAGAGTGACCGGAATAAAAAGAAAAGGGAACTTGATCATCGTAGAGACTTCTGTTAAAGACCAGAAAAAATATGACTGTGTGATCCTTACCTGTGGTGGTATGGCAGCACCGAAAACCGGATCGGATGGAGATGGCTTCCGGTTGGCCAGAGGGCTGGGGCATACACTCAGTACACCGGTACCAGGGCTGACCGGCTTAAAATGTGAGGGAGATTTCTGGAAAAGTGTAGCGGGTGTAAGGGCAGAGGCCTGTATCCAGATAGAAAGCAATGGGGAGAAGATTGCCTTTTCATCCGGAGAATTGCAGATTACAGACTACGGCATTTCCGGTATCCCGACCTTTCAGATCAGCCGTGAGGCGGCTTATGCCCTGCGCAGAAGGGAGAAGGTCACGGCAAGGATTAACTTTATGTCCTCCTATCGGGACAGCGAGTATGACGATTTTTGGAAAGAGCGATGGGACAGACAGAGCGGGCAGTCGATGGAGGAATTTACAACCGGTATTCTGAATAAGAAGCTGAATCTTCTGTTTCTGAGATTATCGGGAATTTCGCAGATCCAAAAGGCTGCTGAGATACCGGACAGGCAGCGAAGAAAATTAGAGAAGTTATATCATAACTTTGAAGTACACATAAAGGATACCAATTCGTTTGAGCAGGCGCAGGTTACAGCCGGGGGAATTGTGTTCTCGCAGGTGGATGAGACTTTGCAATCAATACTTGTCCCGGGCGTATATTTTGCGGGAGAGCTCATGGACATCGACGGATTGTGTGGAGGCTATAATCTGCAATGGGCATTCACCAGTGGAAAAATTGCAGGCTGCGCCGCCGCAAAAAGGGGAATCGGAAAATGATACGGATCAGTCAGATCAACATGCCATTGAGGCATACGGATAGAGATCTATTACATAAAACAGCAAAGATTCTGCGGATAGATTCTGCGAGGATACAGAAGCTGACAATTATCAAAAAATCGATTGATGCCAGAAAGAAGCCGGAGTTGTTTCTGGTCTATACCGTTGACGTGAAGGTAGATGGGGAAGAGAAGCTTCTGCAAAGACAGAAAGGAAATCAGATCCAGAAAGCACAGGATGTTACTTATCGGTTTCCGCTCCCGGAAGGGCCACGGGAGGATGTCTGTCACAGCCCCATCATTATCGGAACCGGTCCGGCGGGCCTGTTTTGTGGTTATATGCTGGCAAAGCACGGTTTTCGGCCGATTCTTCTGGAACGTGGAAAGGCGGTAGAGGAGCGTGTCGCGGATGTCGCGAAGTTCTGGGAGAGTGGCACGTTACTTACAAATTCCAATGTCCAGTTTGGCGAGGGCGGTGCAGGAACTTTTTCGGATGGAAAGTTAAATACACTGGTAAAGGATAAATATGGAAGAAACCGGGAAGTGTTACGGATTTTTGTCGAGGCGGGAGCCCCTGAGGAAATTCTCTATGAGGCCAAACCTCACATCGGAACGGATAAGCTGATCGAGGTGGTACAGAATCTTCGCAAGGCTATTATCCGTTGGGGCGGATCAGTACAGTTTGATGCCACGGTGACGGATATTCTGGTTGAAGACGGACAGATAAAGGGAGTGGTCATCAATGACGACACAATCCTGAATTCAGATATTGTCGTACCGGCGATCGGGCACAGTGCAAGAGATACTTTTCAAATGCTTTATAAGCATAAGCTGCCAATGGAGGCAAAGGCCTTTGCGGTCGGGCTCCGGATGGAGCATCCACGGGAGATGATTGATGCACTTCAATATGGCCGGGCGGACGTTCCGCTGCCTGCGGCAAGCTATAAGGTGACGGCAAGGACAGTGTCAGGCCGCGGTGTTTATTCTTTCTGCATGTGTCCCGGCGGTTATGTTGTAAATGCTTCCTCTGAAATGGGACGCACGGCCATCAACGGAATGAGCTACAGTGGTCGTAATGGAGAAAACAGCAACAGTGCGATGATCGTGACGGTGACGCCGGAGGATTTCGGCTCAGATCATCCGCTTGCAGGAATTTCGTTTCAGCGTGACCTGGAGGAGAGAGCCTTTCAGATTGGAAAAGGAGAGGTTCCGGTTGAACGATACGGAGACTTTCATCAGGCTGTTGCCGGAACAACAGCACCGGAGGACGAGATAAGGACAAAGTATCCGGCTTTTGCACCGGCTATCAAGGGGCGGTTCTGTGAGGCTCCGGTTCATGAAATCCTGCCACCGGCGCTGAATGCGGCGCTGGTAGAAGGAATTGATCAGATTGGAAGGCATATGAAGGGCTTTGCGGATGGCGGAGCATATCTGTCAGGGGTAGAGAGCAGAACTTCGTCACCGGTCAGGATCGTGCGGGATGAGACCGGGCAGTCTGCCATCCTGGGAATATATCCGTGTGGAGAAGGCGCAGGATATGCCGGAGGAATTACTTCGGCTGCGATGGATGGCCTCTTGACAGCAGAGAAGATTACACTACAATATATACAAAAAAGAACGGATGGAAGATAAGATTATGTCAGATTATAGAAAGAACTTAAAAGATAAGAAAAGAATTGTCATCAAAATAGGTTCCTCGTCTTTGCAGCACGCAGAGACCGGAGATCTGGATTATACAAAGCTGGATGTGCTCGTGCGCGAATTGTGTGATCTGCGCAA
Source organism: uncultured Lachnospiraceae bacterium (assembly GCA_934385475.1). GTDB lineage: Bacteria > Bacillota > Clostridia > Lachnospirales > Lachnospiraceae > UBA3282. The sequence continues at coordinate 2,858 of CAKRPS010000024.1, forward strand.
CCGGGGGAAGGACGTTGTACTGGTTACTTCAGGAGCGATCGCCGTAGGCCGTAAGGCTGTAATGAACAGCGCAGACCAGGATAATCCGATAGCGGTCAAGCAGGCCTGTGCAGCAATCGGACAGGCAAGGCTGATGATGACATACCAGAAGATTTTTGCAGAATACAATCAGATTGCGGCACAGATTTTGATGACCAAAAATACGATCGTCGATAATCTGAACCGTTTCAATGCCAAGAATACCTTTGACGAACTGTTTAAGCTGGGAGTCATCCCGATTGTCAACGAGAATGATACGGTAGCGACCTATGAGATTGAGATCGGTGACAATGACAGCCTTTCCGCAATCGTGGCTTCTCTGGTGGACGCCGATCTGCTGATCCTGCTTTCTGATATTGACGGACTGTATACGGATGATCCGCATACAAACCCGGAGGCAGAATTTGTAAGTGAGGTGGACGGATTGTCGGATGAACTTATGCAGATGGGCAAACCCTCCACAGGAAGCAATGTGGGAACCGGTGGAATGAATACGAAGCTGCAGGCAGCAAAGATCGCCGGAAGCAAAGGCGTGGATATGGTTATTGCCAACAGTAAGGACATCAAAGTCATCCACCGTATTGTAGACGGTAAGGATATCGGAACAATTTTTATTGCACACGAGGATCCGGAATTTGATCTGCCCTTATATGTGCAGCAGATGCACAAATAAATCCGGGGGTACACAGGGGATGGAAGGTGCAGAATTTATGGAAATTGCCGCACGGGAACGAAAAAAAGAAATAAGGAAGCATATACTGAAACAAAGGAATGCCATTCCGGAGGAGAAACGGAAAAGAGACAGTGCCAGGATAACAGAAGTGCTGGTGGAGTTGTCTGCCTATCAGGAAGCAGAGGTTATCATGGCATATTGCAGTTATCAGAGTGAGACGGATACACAGCGTTTCGTGGATAAGGCGTTTCAGGATGGCAAGCAGGTATACGTTCCCAAAGTAAACGGAGATTCTATGGATTTCTATCAAATAACCTGTGCAGAGGAACTGAAACCCGGATATAAAGGGATACCGGAACCGGACGGCGGTGACGTTCTGACAGCAAATTATCTGTCTGGCAAAAAGGCTCTTATGCTGATGCCAGGAGCTGCTTTTGACAGAAAGCATAATCGGATCGGATATGGAAAAGGTTATTATGACGAATATCTGTCCAGATTAAGACAGGAACTTTCAGATTGTGAAAGAATGCCCGTTACGGTGGCGGTGTGCTTTTCTGCGCAGCTTGTAGAGCAGATTCCGGGGGAAGAGCACGATATCAGGCCGGACCGGATTGTTACGGAGCTGGAGATTTTTTGAAACTGTCATTATTGAAAATTATCAGAGGGAGGATGCCAGGATGGAGTATTTAGACCAGATGGGAAAACGCGCTGTGGAAGCGAAAAGTGAGTTACAGAGCATGAGCAGCGAACAGAAAAATAAAGCGTTGTCGGCTGCTGCAAAAGCGCTGGAACAGGAAATGGATGCAATCCTTACAGAAAATGCAAAGGACTATGAGATCGCGCAAAAAGGTGGAATGTCGCAAGGGCTTCTGGACCGACTGAAGCTGAATGAACAACGCATCAAAGGAATGGCGGAGGGACTTTATCAGATTTGTGACCTGGACGATCCGATCGGGGAAGTGATGGAAAGCTTTGATCGTCCGAACGGGCTCCATATCGAAAAGGTCAGAGTTCCCATGGGTGTGATCGGCATTATCTATGAGGCGAGACCGAATGTGACGGCAGACGCTTTTGGACTGTGCTTTAAAGCGGGCAATGCGGTCATTCTCAAGGGAGGAAAGGATGCCTTTTATTCGAATCAGGCGATCGTCAATGTGATTCGCAAGACTCTGACCGATGAGGGCATAAATCCGGATGCCATTCAGCTTATCGAAAAGAATGAGCGGGCAGTTACCAATGAATTTATGCGTCTGAAGGAGTATGTGGATCTGCTGATTCCAAGAGGTGGGGCAGGACTGATCCGTGCGGTTGTGGAGAACAGTACCATACCGGTGATTGAGACCGGGACAGGCAACTGCCACATTTATGTTGATGAAGAGGCGGATCTTCAGAAATCCATTCCGATTATTATAAATGCGAAAACACAGAGAATCGGTGTGTGCAACGCCTGTGAATCTCTTCTGATCCATGAAAAAATAGCAGATGCTTTTCTGCCGATGCTTGGGAAGGCTCTTATGGAAAACAAGGTGGAGCTCCGGGGAGATCAGAAGGTTGTCAATCTGGTCGATACGGCGCTTCCTGCAACAGAAGAAGATTATGGAAAAGAATATCTGGATTATATCATCTCTGCGAAAACGGTATCCGGTGTGGAGGAAGCGGTCAGACATATTAACCGCTATAATACCGGACACTCCGACGCGATCCTTACGGAGAACAAAGAGCATGCAAGGTACTTCTTACAGAATGTGGATTCGGCATGTGTCTACGTGAATGCCTCTACCCGGTTTACGGATGGCTTTGAATTTGGCTTTGGCGCAGAGATTGGTATCAGTACCCAGAAGCTTCATGCGCGTGGACCGATGGGCCTGAAGGAGTTGACATCCTACAAGTATACGATTGTAGGAGACTGGCTGGTTCGCAAGTAGGGAAAATATTGATGAAAATTAACAAAAAAAGTACAATTTATTTACAATTTATATAAAAAGTATTAAAATAAGATACAATTAATACATTAATTTACAGTTGTAAAAAGAAAAGACGGGAGCTGAGCCTATGAATAAAAAACAAAAGGGTATTATATGGAAATTGCTTGGCATGAGCCTGATTCCGATGCTGGCACTTGGACTGATCATTACAATATTTTGTATGAGGACACTTAGAGACATGGTGGAGGAAGAGGCTTTGACCGGGCTGCACTTTATGTGTCAGAGTGTTAAGGCGGCATATGATGGAGTTGCCGCAGGAGATTATTTCCTGGGAGAAGACGGAACCTCTTTGTATAAGGGACCGCTCTGTATCTCTGCAAAGACCGATCTTCTGGATAGTTTTGTGGAAGGAACCGATGCGGATGTTACCCTTTTCTTTGGAGATACCAGAAGAGCTACCTCGCTGCTTGATCACGAGACCGGAGAGAGGATTGTCGGAACAACGGCATCTGCGGAGGTTGTAGAGGCGGTTTTGAACAGAGGTGAAACCTATCAGGCCACCGGAATTGTGATCAATGGTGAGAAATACTATGCTTTCTACATGCCGATGGAAAACCGTGACGGTACGGTGGTTGGTATGGTCTTTGCGGGACAGCCCAGCACGGATGTTGACAAAATGATTTATCAGAGATTATATATTATATTTGTGATATTTCTTCTTACGATGGTACTTGCCAGCATTTATGTGATTATAAATTCCAGAAAGATAGCGGGAGCTGTTTCCCATACGGCAGCTGTCCTTGATAAACTTGCAGGCGGTGACCTTGCAGTTTCCATGCCCGGAGATGTCATGAAGAGAAATGATGAGATCGGAATGATGGGCAAGGCGATGGACAAGCTGATTCAGAAGCTTTGTAAGATTCTCGGAGATATCAAGAACAGTACCGTGACCCTGATGAATCATGGTGATTCCCTTGAGTCAATGGCAGCACAGACCTCTACGACGGCGGATGAGATCAGCAGTGCAGTTGAGGATATTTCCAAGGGTGCCGTGTCCATGGCTGAGGATATCGAAGGGGCAACACTTCAGATCACCAATATGGGTACTGTTATTGAGAAAATTGTAGAGAGCGTCAAGGAACTGGATCAGCATGCAGACAATATGCACAAGGCAGATCAGGAATCGGCAAAGATCATAAAAGAGCTTGGTATATCCACTGACAAGACAATAGAGGCTATCCGCAAAATAGAAGAGTCTGTACATACCACCAACGAGTCGGCGAACAAGATCCAGGAGGCAGTTAACCTGATTGCTTCGATCGCCAGTGAGACGAGTCTGCTAGCATTGAACGCAAGCATTGAAGCGGCAAGAGCCGGTGAGGCGGGACGTGGATTTGCCGTTGTGGCAACACAGATTTCCAAACTGTCCGAGGACTCCAATGCGTCGGCAAAGACAATTGAACATATCGTGAGCCGGCTGGCTGCCGATTCACAGGAATCTGTAAAGATCATGAATGAGGTCGATGAGATCGTTGCACAACAGCAGCAAAAGTTGGGTGAAACCAGAACGAAGTTCAACGATGTGACAGTTGGTATTGAAGGCTCTATGAAAGAAATGCAGGTTATCTCCGGACAGGCAGCTGAGTGTGATGCCGACAGAAGCAAGGTGGTAGATGTTATCCAAAGTTTGTCTGCTGTATCGGAAGAAAATGCTGCTTCGACAGAAGAGACAACAGCTTCTATGGAAGAATTGAATGCGACGATGAACATTCTGGCTAACTCTGCAAAAGAATTGAAGGATATTGCCGAGATGCTGAAGAAAGAAGTGGAATTCTTCCAGTTGTAATAGTTACCATTATTTAAAACAAGATACACTCTGTAGATAAAAATACAGGGTGTATTTTTATTGTGAGGACAAGGGAAATAGTCGTGTTCTCATGAATGGACACTTGACAAGTAACCAATCGGTTACTATAATGAATCTGACCGGTTGGTTACTATGCGCAAGGTGCACGCGCAGAAATGAGGTTGATATGGAAAATAGGGAAAAACACACAAAGGAGCGGATTCCGGAAGTGGCCTTAAAGCTTTTTGCGCAGTGCGGCTACAAAGGAACCTCGATGAATGATATCGCTGCAAAGCTTGGGGTCACAAAAGCTGCGTTGTATAAACATTATGCAAGCAAGCAGGAAATACTGGATTGTATTATAGAAAGAATGAATCAGATGGATCAGGAGAGGATTAAAAAGTATGAAATGCCGGAAGGAAGTATGGAGGACGTGATCGCCGGATATAAAGGTACAGCATTTGATAAGATCAAGGAGTTTACAAAGGTGCAGTTTGTACACTGGACAGAAGCGGAATTTTCATGCTGCTTTCGGAAGATGCTGACACTGGAGCAATACAGGGATGCGGAGATGGCAAGGCTGTATCAAAGTTATCTTGCAAAAGAACCGGTTGCCTTTATCGAAAATATTTTTGCAGGACTTCTGGATGATACCGAAGAGGCCAGACAACTGGCGTTAGACTTTTATGGTCCGATTTTTCTGCTCTACAGTCTCTATGATGGAGCGGAAGAAAAACAGGATATTCTCAAAATGGTTGAGCAGCATGTAGATCGATTTGAGAAAAAAATCCTGAGAACATCTGTACAAAAATAGGAATAGGAATGGAGTTATGGAATTATCTTGACAGATTCTTATACATATAATATTATACATATGAACAATTCAACATATGTTAAAAATAAAGACGGAAATTGCCGGATATGTTGAATAGAAATGAGGTGTTTGATGGCAGATGACAGTATGATCAGACAGGACGAAAAGGATATTCTGAAGGCTATTGAGGCTAATCAGCCGGATGATGAGATTCTGTATGATCTTGCGGAATTATTCAAGGTCTTTGGGGATTCGACAAGAATTAAGATTCTGTATTCCATGTTTGATGCAGAGCTGTGCGTGAGTGATATTGCGGGCTTATTACATCTAAGCCAATCCTCGGTCAGCCATCAGCTCCGGATTCTCAAAAACTCCAAGCTTGTAAAATTCAGGCGTGACGGAAAATCTGTTTTTTATTCTCTGGATGACGAACACGTACGGAAAATACTGAGCATGGGGATGGAACATGTAGAAGAATAGGAGAGAAAAGATGAGCAAAACTTACAAAATTGAAGTGGATTGTGCAAATTGTGCAGAGAAGATGCAGGAAGCAGCAAAGAAGACAGAGGGAGTTGCTGATGCAACCGTCAGCTTCATGACTCAGAAAATGAAAGTTGAATTTGCAGACGGAACAGACGAAAAGACTGTTATGAAGGCAGTTCTGAAAGCCTGCAAGAAGGTAGAGCCTGATTGTGAGATCGAGTTCTAGTGAAAAGTGATAAGAGCACAGATAAAAACCCGGAGACATTAAATACAGAAGTCTCCGGGCTTTGCTGTTATGTAGAAAATACGCAGGCTGTCTTATTTAGCCTCTTCGTGCTGTGGGTTAAAGCTTACACCACGGTTGATGTCTCCACTTGGGTTGGTACCGAAATTATAATCGTTACCGGGCAGGATGGCGTTGAGAATGATGCCAGCCAGCGCTGCAATAGCAAGGGAGGTCAGTGTAATCGGTGTTCCGAATACAGTAAAGGTTACGCCGTTTGAGAAGCCGAGACCGCATACCAAAATAACAGCTGCGATGATCAGGTTTCTGGATTTTGTGAAATCAACCTTGTTCTCTACGATGTTTCTGACACCGATAGCGGAGATCATTCCGTACAGGATAAAGCTGACACCGCCGATGATCGCTGTCGGAAGAGAACCGATTATAGCAGCCATTTTCGGGATAAAGCTGAGTATGATCGCGTATACGGCAGCAAAGCGGATAACGCGGGGATCATATACATGACTCAGTTCCAGAACGCCTGTGTTCTCGCCGTAGGTTGTGTTGGCGGGGCCACCAAAAAGCGCTGCAAGCGCAGTTGCGAGACCATCACCGATCAGAGTACGGTGCAGACCGGGATCTTCTATGAAATTCTCGCCAACCGTTGCCGAGATCGCAGAAATATCTCCAATGTGTTCCATCATGGTAGCGAGGGCAATCGGTGCCATGACAAGGATTGCCGTGATGTCGAATTTGCACAGCTGGAATGGGGGAAGGCCGATCAGGGAAGAGGAGGCTACGCTTGAAAAATCAAGAATGGCACTTCCGTCTGCATTGGTAAATCCTGCGGCATTCATGATAACGGCTACTACATAAGAAATAACAACACCAAGAAGGATCGGAATGATCTTCCACATTCCTTTTCCCCAGATATTGAAGATCACGATCACTGCAAGAGCGACAAATGCAAGAAACCAGTTGGAAGAAGCATTTGTTACCGCGGAAGGAGCAAGGCTCAATCCGATGCAGATGATAATGGGGCCCGTAACGATCGGAGGCAGGAAACGCATAACACGCTTAACACCTACCAGCTTAATGATCAGGGCAAGAACGAGGTACAAAACACCTGCAACAACAATACCACCACAGGCATAGGGAAGTTTTTCACCATATGTCATATCGGCAAAGATTCCGGTATCCAGATTTGCAACAGTGGAAAAGCCGCCAAGAAAGGCGAAAGAAGAACCTAAGAAAGCAGGAACTTTTAATTTGGAACATACATGGAAGAACAATGTACCGATACCGGCAAAAAATAAAGTAACCTGAATCGATAAGCCTTCTCCCTGGAAATAGTTGTTTACCAGAATGGGAACAAGGATCGTTGCGCCAAACATGGCGAACATATGCTGCAATCCCAATAGCAGCATCTTGGGGGTGCCCAGCTTGCGGGCATCGTAGATAGCATCGTGCTTTTGATTCATTTCAATTTCCTCCTTCGTTAATGAAACCTAAAAGAATTATAAAGAGTGTCGTAGCATTTGACAATAGAAGAAAAAATATTTTGCTAAAATATTGACTTAAAAGTTATAAAACATTACTATTTTAAATAGAGAAAATTTCAGGTTACAGATTATACAAAGGAAAGAGGACAGAAGATGGATAATGTATTTATAATGGAGCATCCTTTGATTCAGCACAAAATCTCACAGATCCGTGATATCAACACTGGAACAAACGAGTTCAGAAAGTGTATCGAGGAGATTGCTACTCTGATGGGATATGAAGCGCTGCGGGACCTTCCGCTTGAGGACGTGGAGGTACAGACTCCGATCGAGACCTGTATGTCTCCCAAGATCGCCGGAAAGAAGCTTGCGGTGGTTCCAATCTTACGGGCAGGTCTTGGTATGGTAGGTGGTATTCTTGCACTGGTACCTACAGCGAAGGTGGGACATATCGGTTTATACAGAGATCCGGAAACACATGAACCGCATGAATATTACTGCAAGCTCCCTGAGCCGATCGATCAGAGAACCATTGTTGTGGTAGATCCGATGCTTGCCACAGGAGGTTCGGGCTCCGAGGCAGTGGACTTTATCAAACAGCATGGTGGAAAGCATATCAAATTTATGTGCATCATTGCAGCACCGGAAGGACTTGAAAGGCTCCATAAGGATCATCCGGATATTCAGATCTATGTAGGACATCTGGATCGTTGCCTGAACGAACATGCTTATATCTGTCCGGGACTTGGAGATGCCGGAGACCGTATCTTTGGTACGAAATAAATTTCCTGTGAAGGCTTCGCCGAAGGGCGGAGCCTTCTTATACAACGCAAAAAGAACAGAAAGAAATAAAGAGAGTTGGAGGAAGATAGTTTGAGGATCATAAAGAGCGGAAAGGTATTCGCAGGAATCCTGATAGGAATGCTTTTCCTGACAGGATGCGGAAAGCAGGACGAGGCGTTGTCGGCTTATCAGGAGGATATGAACAGCTTTTTTGACCAGATAGCGTCCTACAATGATGGAATGAACTCTATTGACGCGTCCACGCCGGATGCCAAAAATCAGCTTCTTGGGTATCTTGACCAGCTGCAGGCTGAAATGACCTGGATGGCTGAACTAGAGGTTCCAAGTCAGTTTTCAGCAGTGGAAAGTCTTGCCGATGAGGCGGATGACAATATGAAACAGGCGGTGTCTCTGTATCATCAGGCATTTGAATCCGAGCCGTACGATGAGAATGTGGCACAGGCGGCACGCGAATACTATGACCGCGCCAATGTCCGCATCCAGTATATCATTACCATTCTTCACGGGGAGATACCGGATGGGGATGGTGTGACTTATACCGAGAACAACAGTATTCTCGGGGAAGGCTACCTGAATAAGTCAACCGAAGATTCCGAAGAAAATCAGGATGCGCAGACTCAGGATGCGACATCAGGAGAAGCTACAGACAATTTTGATACGGATGATACCGTATTTTATGAAGAACCGGAAGGGGAAGTATCCGAATAAACCAAATAAGTTTGGAGGACAGAAACCCAATGAACAAAGAAGAATTTCAGGCATTAATCAAAGCGCATCCGATTTATCTGGATGGGGCTACCGGCTCTAATCTGCAAAAAAAAGGTATGGCTGCGGGAGTTTGTCCCGAGAAATGGATATTAGAACATCCGGAGACCATGCTGGAACTCCAGAGAGCTTTTATTGATGCCGGTTCCAATATTATTTATGCACCTACTTTTACGGCAAACCGTGTAAAGCTGAAGGAGTATGGTCTGGAGAAAGAAATCCGTGAGATGAATCATGCTCTGGTGGCTCTTTCCAAAGAAGCGGCGGCCGGAAGAGCTTATGTGGCGGCTGACATCACGATGACGGGGGAACAGCTTGCACCGATCGGTACAATGGATTTTGAAGAGCTTGTGGACATCTACAAGGAGCAGATCGCTTATACGGTAGATGCCGGTGCGGATCTTCTGGTCATAGAGACGATGATGAGTCTGCAGGAAACGCGGGCGGCACTGATCGCAGCAAAAGAAGTGACAGACATCGCGGTTATGGCGACGATGACCTTTGAGGCAGATGGAAGAACGCTGTATGGCACGGATGCAAAGACGGCTGCCATTGTTCTGGAAGGTCTTGGCGCAGCTGCCATTGGCACGAACTGTTCAACCGGTCCGGATAAGATGATCGATCTTATCAAACAGATGGCGTCGGTAACCTCTGTACCGATCATTGCAAAGCCAAATGCCGGGCTGCCATCGCTTGATGAGGATGGAAACACCGTCTATGACATGGATGCGGATACCTTTGCCGAGCAGATGAAGGATATTGTGCGGGCGGGAGCCTCTATTGTGGGTGGATGCTGCGGAACGACGCCGGATTATATCCGTGCTCTGAAAAAGGCTGTAGAAAATCTGCCGGTTGTGCATCGGATACCTTCTGCGCAGAGATTCCTGACCAGTGAGAGACAGACACTTTCGTTTGGATTAGATGACAGTTTTATTATTGTAGGAGAAAGAATCAACCCGACCGGAAAGAAAAAGCTTCAGGAACAGCTCCGGGAGGGCAATATGGATATGGTTTCCGATTTTGCCGAACAGCAGGAGGCCTGTGGTGCGGGTGTCCTGGATGTCAATATGGGGATGAGCGGCATTGATGAAAAGGCGATGATGCTGAAGGCACTCGAAACGGTTGCGGGTGTCTCCAACCTGCCATTGTCCATTGACTCCAGCCACGTAGATGTACTGGAGGCGGCACTCAGGCGATATCCTGGCCGTGCGCTGATCAATTCGATCTCCCTTGAGAAAGTCAAGATTGAACCGTTGCTTCCGATTGCAAAGAAATACGGAGCCATGTTTATCCTGCTCCCTCTTTCGGATAAGGGACTGCCGGAAAATGCGGCGGAGAAGATTGCTATTATCGAGGAGATTGAGTCAAGGGCCATTGCGCTTGGAATGCGTAAAGAGGACATCGTTGTGGACGGCCTTGTTGCAACGGTCGGTGCCAACAAACGGGCAGCGATGGAAACGCTGGAGACGATCCGCTATTGCAAGAGCCATGGACTTGCCACGACATGTGGACTGTCCAATATCTCTTTTGGCCTGCCGGAGAGAAGCTATATCAACTCGGCATTTCTGACTATGGCGATCCAGGCGGGATTGACCATGGCTATTTCCAATCCCTCGCAGGAGCTTCTGGTCAGCAGCGCCTTCGCATCGGATCTTCTGCTCAACAAGGAGAATGCGGACATCCGTTATATTGAGCTGATGGATGCTGTGCGGGAAAAGAGAGAGGCCGAGGGGAAAACAGAGACAAAGCAGACCGGAATTGTTCTTCACAAAAAGAATACGTCCGATGGGGCAAATGAAAATGCTGCGGATAAGGTATACGCCGATGTTATGAAAGGCAGGCGGGATGCTATCGTGGCAGATACCAAAAAGGCAATAGAAGCGGGAGAGGATGCGAGAGGTCTTCTTGATAATGTCCTTCTCAAAGCGATCAACGAAGTCGGGGAGCTTTTTGATAACGGAAAATATTTTCTTCCGCAGTTGATTGCAAGTGCAGAAGCCATGAAGGCATCTATCGAATATCTGGAACCAATGCTTGCGGTGGAAAGCTCCGGAAAAGATATGCCCACGGTCATTATTGCCACCGTGGAGGGAGACATTCACGATATCGGAAAGAATCTGGTTGCCTTGATGCTTAAAAACTATGGTTTTCATGTCATTGATCTCGGAAAGGATGTTCCGAAGGAGAAGATTATCGAGGCAGCACAGAAATACCATGCTGAGGTGATCGCACTTTCGGCGCTCATGACTACAACCATGCAGCAGATGAAAAATGTGATCAACTATGCAAAAGAAAAACAGGTGGAGTCCAAAATTATTATTGGCGGCGCTGTCATCACGCAGGATTACGCAGATGAGATCGGAGCTGACGGTTATTCCAAGGATGCAGCGGATGCCGTAAAGCTGACACAGAGAATCCTTGATATTCCATCATAATCATATGAGTCAGACAGTATGCCTTGAAAAGGTACTTATGTGATGGGGTTCTGAATAGTTATAGAAACAGAAAGATAAGGAGAAGGGTAAAGGATCATGGAAGAAGTACAGCAGGAAATAAAAGAAGAAAAACAGGATACTATGCAGCTCCTATTGGAAAAGACACGGAAGCAGTTGTTTTATACGCGGATTCTTGCACTTGCATCAGTCGGTATTTTTCTGGTCGTATTTGTCGCAGCGTTCATTGTGATTCCGAAGGTTAATTCTGTTCTGAGACAGGCTGATGAGGTCATGACCGATGCACAGGGAATCCTGCAGAATGCGGATGAGGCAATCAGCAATATCTCTGCAATGAGCAGCGAGGTGACAGAGGTCAGCCACGGACTGAATGTATTTATCACGCAGAACGCAGAGACACTTACGGATGCGGCAAAAGACATCAGTGAAATTGATTTTGAGGGATTAAATACGGCCATTCGCGATCTGCAGGATGCGGTGGGGCCCTTTGCCAAAATGATGAATCGTTTTAAATAAGGGCAGAACAAGAAGGGAGAACTAAGAGATGTTAGGTGCAGATGCAATAATCAAATGTCTTGAAGAAGAAGGCGTTGAATATGTATTCGGATACCCGGGAGTGGCAATCTGTCCATTCTTTAACAGTATTCTGGAATCCGATATCCAGACGATCCTGATCCGTACGGAGCAGAATGCTGCTCATGCGGCCAGTGGTCTTGCCAGGGTGACAGGCAAGGTGGGAGTGTGTGCAGTGACCTCCGGTCCCGGTGCGACCAATGTTATTACCGGTATTGCAACCGCCTTCGCGGACAGTATACCACTTGTATGTATTACCGGGCAGGTAAACAGTGAACTGATCGGCTCCGATGTTTTCCAGGAGGCTGATATTACAGGTGCGGTGGAATCCTTTGTAAAGTACAGCTATCTGATCCGGGATGTCAATGATATTCCCCGGATCTTTAAAGAGGCGTTTCATATAGCAAGTACCGGAAGAAAAGGGCCGGTGCTGATCGACATACCGATTGATATCCAAAACTCAGTCATTACGAAATTTAAGTATCCTGAGAGTATTTCCATGCGTACCTATAAGCCGACCGTCAAGGGAAATGGCGCTCAGATCCGTAAGGTGGTAAAAGAGCTTGCCAGAGCACAGCGCCCATTGATCTGTGCAGGAGGCGGTGTGCTGCTCAGTGAGGCGGAAGGCGAACTTTGCGCATTTGCAGAAAAACATCAGATTCCTGTTGTTTCAACGATGATGGGAATTGGTGTAATGCCAACAAAGCATCCGATGTACTTTGGAATGGTGGGCAATAACGGAAGATCATACGCAAACCGTGCCATGAACGAATCTGATCTTCTGATCATGGTTGGTGCGAGGGTGGCAGACAGGGCCGTCAACCAGCCGGATGTGATCACGGAAAACAAGGTGCTTGTGCATATTGATGTGGATCCGGCGGAAATCGGCAAAAACGTCGGCGCAGCGATTCCGCTGGTTGGAGATGCCAAACATATTTTTGAAGATCTGGACAAGGAAGAGTTTTCAGGGAACTATAAGGAGTGGGTATCTACGCTGGAATCCTATCGGGAGACGATGGAGATTGTCCGCAGGCCGAATAAAGATTATGTGGACCCGGCAGAGTTTATCAGAAAGCTTTCAGAGGCCATGGAAGACGATGCCGTCTATGTTGCGGATGTCGGACAGAATCAGATCTGGTCCTGTACCTATCATATTGTAAAAAAAGGAAAATTCCTGACTACCGGTGGAATGGGGACGATGGGCTATTCGATTCCGGCAGCGATGGGAGCAAAGCTTGCACGGAAAGACAAACAGGTCATCGCAGTGTGTGGAGACGGCTCCTTCCAGATGTCCATGATGGAGCTTGCAACAATGAGACAGTATCAGATTCCGGTGAAGATTATTGTTTTGAAAAACAACTATCTTGGAATGGTAAGGGAGTATCAGCATTACACGTACAAAGATCACTATTCGGTAGTGGATCTTTCGGGCAGCCCTGATCTGGAGAAGCTTTCAGCGGCCTACGATATGAAATACATGTCGCTTGCCGATATGAACGGTGTGGATGAGACGATTTCCGAGTTCCTTTCAGCAGATGAATCTGTCCTTCTGGAGTGCAGAATTGATCCGATGGACCTTGTAAAATAAGAATGGAGACTATCTTTATATGAAAAAAATATATTCTGTTTTGGTGGAAAACAGATCCGGTGTTCTTTGCAAGGTGGCAGGACTGTTTTCCAGAAGATGCTTTAATATTGACAGCCTTGCTGTGGGGGAAACCGATGATCCGAAAACCTCCTGCATGACGATTGTCAGCAGTGGCGATCAGCGTACTGTCGAACAGATCGAAAAACAGCTCAATAAAAAACTGGATGTCATTAAAGTAAAAACCTTCGACGAGACTTCCAGTATCAGCCGGGAGCTTATGCTTATCAAGGTAAAGTACAATAAGAGTAATCGCAGGGAGATTATGGAACTGTGTGAAATTATGAAAGCCCAGATCGTGGATATGTCCAAAAATCTGCTGATGATACAGATCTGTGATGTTCCGGAGAGAGTCCATCTGATGATCAGTATGCTGCAGAGCGTGAGCATTGTAGAGGTTGCCCGTACAGGTACCCTTGCACTGCCAAAATGTATGGAATCAGACTGAGCGGTGGTTGTTGACTTTTGTCCTTTATCTTGCTAAAATAATTTTCAGCATACAATGACAGAAAAGGGAAATATTATGCAAAAGAAAGTATTCCAGTTATTGGTAGATAACACATCCGGTGTACTCAGCCGGATCGCGGGACTGTTTTCCAGGAGAGGTTACAACATTGACAGTATCACAGCAGGTGTGACTGCGGACCCCAGATACACCCGTATAACGATTGTCACATCGGGGGATGATGAGATTCTGGATCAGATCGAAAAGCAGGTTGCAAAGCTTGTTGATATCCGTGATATTAAAGAGTTAAAACCGGAGGAGAGTGTATATCGCGAACTGGCACTGATCAAGGTGCGGGTTTCTTCAGCACAGAGACGTGATATTCTTGCGATCAGTGAGATTTTCCGGGCGAAGATCATTGATATTTCGCCGGACAGCCTGATGATGGAAATTACAGGCAATCAGAGCAAGATAGAAGCACTTATGAACCAGCTTGATGCCGAAGGTTATGAGATTCTGGAGCTTGCCAGAACGGGAATAGCAGGTCTTGGACGAGGCATTGAGAACGTTACATATTTATGATAGCGAAGGAGAGAATCCTTTTCGTTATAAAATTCAATACATGGAGGAGAAGTAAAAATGGCAAAAATTTTTTACCAGGAAGATTGTAATCTGTCTCTTTTGGATGGAAAGACAATCGCAGTTATCGGTTACGGAAGCCAGGGACATGCACACGCACTGAACGCAAAAGAGTCAGGTTGCCATGTCATTATCGGTCTTTATGAAGGCTCCAAATCCTGGGCAAAAGCAGAAGCTCAGGGATTTGAAGTATACACAGCAGCAGAGGCTGCTAAAAGAGCAGACATTATTATGATACTGATTAACGATGAACTTCAGGCTGCAATGTACAAGAAGGATATCGAGCCCAATCTGGAAGAGGGCAATATGCTGATGTTCGCACATGGTTTCAACATTCATTTCGGATGTATCGTACCTCCCAAGAATGTAGACGTTACCATGATCGCTCCCAAGGGACCGGGTCATACGGTAAGAAGCGAGTATCAGGCTGGCAAGGGTGTTCCCTGTCTGGTAGCAGTACAGCAGGATGCAACCGGAAAGGCACAGGACATCGCACTTGCTTATGCACTTGCAATCGGCGGCGCAAGAGCAGGCGTTCTTGAGACAACCTTCCGTACAGAGACAGAGACAGACCTTTTCGGTGAGCAGGCTGTTCTTTGCGGTGGTGTATGTGCACTGATGCAGGCTGGTTTTGAGACATTGGTAGAGGCTGGCTACGATCCGAGAAATGCATACTTTGAGTGTATTCATGAAATGAAACTGATCGTTGACCTGATCTATCAGTCAGGCTTTGCCGGTATGAGATACTCCATCTCCAACACAGCAGAGTATGGCGATTATATTACAGGACCGAAGATCATCACAGAGGATACCAAGAAGGCTATGAAGAAGATCCTTTCCGATATTCAGGATGGTTCTTTTGCAAAAGAGTTCCTGCTTGATATGTCTTCCGCAGGTGGACAGGTTCACTTCAAGGCTATGAGAAAGCTTGCTTCTGAGCATCCGTCAGAGGTAGTTGGTGAAGAGATCAGAAAGCTTTACAGCTGGAATGGTGAGGATAAGCTGATCAACAACTAATCCCGGTATTTCGCATGATATAGGTTATTTCAAAATACAGCATCGCTCTTAGGGGTGATGCTGCTTTTTGAATCGGGAAACAGACAGAATAAGAATCCGGAGGAATGGAACTATGGGAATGACAATGACGCAGAAAATTCTGGCGGCTCATGCCGGTTTGGACAAGGTAGAAGCCGGACAGCTTATAGAAGCGGATTTGGATCTCGTACTTGGCAATGACATCACAAGCCCTGTTGCCATAAAAGAGATGGATAAAATGAAAGTAGACGGCGTATTTGATAAGGACAAGATCGCACTTGTGCCGGATCACTTTGTGCCCAATAAAGATATCAAGTCGGCTGAACACTGCAAATGCGTTCGTGAGTTTGCAAGAAAGAATCAGATCACAAATTACTTTGAAGTGGGTCAGATGGGAATTGAACATGCACTTCTGCCGGAAAAAGGACTTACGGTAGCCGGGGATGTTATTATCGGCGCAGATTCCCACACCTGTACCTACGGAGCTCTCGGAGCTTTTTCTACCGGTGTCGGAAGTACTGATATGGCTGCTGGCATGGCAACAGGAAAAGCATGGTTCAAGGTACCTTCTGCTATCAAATTCCGCCTGACCGGAAAGCCCTCCAAATGGGTGAGCGGTAAGGATGTGATCTTACATATTATCGGTATGATCGGTGTGGATGGAGCACTCTACAAATCCATGGAGTTTGTGGGTGATGGTATTCAGAATCTTACCATGGATGACCGTTTTACAATCGCCAATATGGCGATCGAGGCAGGCGGCAAAAACGGTATTTTCCCGGTGGATGATATTGCGATCGCCTATATGAAAGAACATTCAATTCGTGATTATAAAATTTATGAAGCGGATGAGGACGCTGTCTATGATGAAGAATATATCATAGATCTCGGTAAGCTCAGACCTACCATTGCTTTCCCGCATCTGCCTGAAAATACAAAGACGATCGACGATATTCATGAGGACATCAAAATTGATCAGGTTGTGATCGGCTCCTGTACGAACGGCAGACTGAACGATCTGCGGATTGCAGCAGAGGTGCTCAAGGGCCGTCATGTAGCTCCTGGTATGAGATGTATCGTGATCCCGGCGACACAGGCAATTTATCTTCAGGCAATGGAAGAGGGGCTTCTGAAAATCTTCATTGAAGCCGGTGCAGTTGTCAGCACGCCCACCTGTGGTCCCTGCCTTGGCGGATACATGGGTATCCTTGCAGAGGGAGAGCGTTGCGTTTCCACCACGAACCGGAACTTTGTCGGAAGAATGGGACATGTGAGCTCGGAAATATACCTTGCCAGCCCTGCTGTTGCAGCGGCAAGTGCGGTAACGGGAACGATTTCCTGTCCGTGTCAGCTTGCGTAATATTTCACATATAACAATTTGGCATCACTTGTGCAAAATATATAGCAGGAAAGGGATACGAGATATGAAAGCAGCAAAAGGAAATGTATTTAAATATGGCGATAACGTAGATACGGATGTTATTATTCCAGCCCGTTATCTGAATTCCTCCGATCCGGCAGAGCTTGCGACGCACTGTATGGAGGATATCGACAAGGATTTTATCCATAATGTTAAAAAAGGCGATATTATTGTTGCAACCAAGAATTTCGGATGTGGATCTTCAAGAGAGCATGCGCCGATCGCAATCAAGGCGGCTGGTGTAAGCTGTGTCATTGCAGAGACCTTTGCGAGAATCTTTTATCGCAATTCGATCAATATCGGACTTCCGATCATTGAATGTCCGGAGGCTGCCAGGAATATTGAAGCCGGAGATGAAGTGGAAGTGAACTTCGATACCGGAATCATTACCGATATCACAAAAGGAACCTCCTATAAAGGACAGGCATTCCCGGAGTTTATGCAGAAGATCATCGCTGCTGAGGGACTTGTAAATTATATCAATCAAAAATAAACCTTTGGAATAGATCCTTATGATATACAGAGTTGGAGATAATGAGATAACTTCATATGACAGTAAAAGTCTGAAGACCACTCCCAAATCCGGCAGTGAAGAGAAATTCAGTCTGGAATATCGTTCTCCGGAAGCCTCAAAAGAACCGGATAAAAAAGACGATCAGGAGACAAAGAAGACGGTATCGGGCACTACCAGAGAGGGCGTCCGGCTGGAACTTGGCGGGCAAGGAAACATCTCTGCCACGGACAGACGGTCGTTAACCGGGACGTCAAAGCCGGCATCTCAGACATCTTTGGGTATTCGGGATTTCCTTCAACAGGCCGTGAGTGCGATTAAGGATTTCTTTTATAAAATCTGGAATGACGTACCGGCAGAAGAAAAGGTTGAAAAGGCTTCGCAGGATACGCGGAAAGCGCCGGTAACTGCCGAAGAACTGACAAAAGACATAAAATATGTGGCCAGAAACTCTGATCTGGTCACATACTATGACAGAAGTGGAAAGCTGGTACAGCCGAATGCTTCGGACAAAGAACGAATCCTGCATGGTGACAGGAATGTAAAAAAGTTGTGATGAATTTTACATCACAACTTTATTTTTTCCACTTCTTTTTCCACGATATAAATTATCATCCGCTCTGGCAATGGTTTCCTCAAGTGTTTCATTTTTGTGATAGGCCGCAACGCCGAGCGTAAGAGTACAGTGTACAAGCTTCTGATTTAATTCAAAGATATGATATTCGACTTTGGTACGGATGGACTCGGCTATATGCAGAACCGATTCAGATACACGGCTGCTGATCAGAATCAGGATCTCTTCGCCGCCCCAGCGGCAGACATAGCCGGCATCATCAACCGTTTTCATTGTAATCTCGGCAATTTCCTGCAGGACAATGTCTCCGAAATCATGTCCATAGGTATCGTTTACCTTCTTGAAATCGTCAATGTCACACATGATCACATGAAAATTTGTCTGTGACTGAAGCGCCTGCTCCAGAAAAACATTCATGCTGCGTCTGTTGTAAAGACCTGTCAGAGGATCGGTATTTGCAAGCTGATCCAAAATGGCATTCTGATGTCTCAGCCTTGCGTTGGTAATCCGCACTTCATATACAAACAGAAGAGAGAGAGTTATCAGGAAGGCAAAGGTACAGAATGAATTGAAAATATAAAACATAATTTCGACTTTACGTCCCTCAACCACATAGACAGGACTTGTATAACAAGACATAATTTTGCAGCTGATAAAGGCGAGCATGGCAAGGAGTGCTGAGCTGGTTGCAATCGAAAGACGGTGGGTCATATTTTTCATGGTATAGCACAGATAGAAACCGACAGGTATAATACCGATAATGTACTGACCAAAACCAAATTTCCAGCCAATACAGATTGTTGCGACCAGAGAATGAAGAATGATTTCAAAATAGGTGATAAAATATACAGGCAGATATCGTTCCTGCCGCACAAGATAGGCTGCAACCAGATAAGATAGGACGCTGCAGATATTGAACAGGTATAGGGGCGCAATTTTCATAGAAATGAAAATACAGGTCAACAATACGTGTACCCCTGCAACTGTATAGATCATAGCGCCGTATTTTTGCCGGTCGGTAAGCATATTCTCACCAATCAGCACTTTCCATACGTTAGTTAATTTTTTTCCCATAAGCGTTCCCCAACATTTGAATGAAAAAAATCATTATTAATATTATATAGCAAGATAACTATAATGTAAACAAAAAACAAACAGAATGCTGACGTTTTCTGTGCATATTTTCTAAACATTATGCATAGACAAATTTGGAAATGCAAACATAAACACTTGTTCGATTGTACGGCATCTGTTATAATTCATAGCAGAAATATCCACAGAACAGGCAGCGAAAGGACTTTGGAGTTGGATGGATAACAAAACCTTTGAAGAGGCAAAGCTTAAAGTGTTGTTGAAGAAAAATGACCCACATGGGTTTGGAACTCTGAAGGAGAAGACGGTTCATGCCATTATGAAGCTTTATTATGAGCCGGATGAGGACTTTCATGAGGTTCCCATCGAGGGCTATATCGCGGATATTTATAACGGAAATCAGATCATTGAGATCCAGAACGGCAATTTTAATAAACTGCGCGCCAAACTGGAAGCCTATCTTCCCCATTACGCTGTGAAGATAGTTCTTCCGATTCCTCACACAAAATGGCTGATCTGGGTGGATGAACAGTCAGGGGAGCTTTCGGCAAAACATAAATCGCCGCTGACCGGAACGATCTATGATGCGTTTAGGGAGCTTTACCGGATCAAGCCGTTTATTGGACATCCCAATCTTTCCTTTGCTTTTCCACTCATTGATATGGATGAATACCGCCTGTTAAACGGCTGGAGTGCAGACCGGAAAAAGGGCTCCTGCCGGTATGACCGGGTTCCGCTTACGCTGTATGACGAAATCCTGATTGAGCGGGTAGAAGACTTCCGGCAGGTAATCCCTTACGAACTTCCGGAGCCGTTTACGGTCAAGGAGTTTGGAAAGGCGGCCGGGATCAGGCATAAGACTGCCGAGGTCACGGTTCCCTTTCTTTTGTACCTAAAGCTCCTTGAGCGCGTCGGAAAACGGGGACGGGAATATCTGTATGTCACCGTGGATTGAAACGGTTACACGGCCCTTTATATGGTATTTTTCGCTTTTCAAGGTACAAAATATATGGTAGAATCTAGAAGATGTTATTTTGAGATAAGAGGTATAACAGATGGCAAAGGCAGTGACAAATAATTATGATGCTTCGAGCATTACCGTTCTCGAAGGACTGGAAGCGGTCCGTGTAAGACCCGGAATGTATATCGGCAGTGTATCTACAAAGGGACTGAACCACCTTATCTATGAAATTGTAGACAATGCTGTGGACGAGCATCTTGCCGGATATTGTTCCAAAATTTATGTGACGTTGGAAGCGGATGGTTCAGCCACGGTAGCTGACAATGGACGAGGCATCCCGGTCGGCATGCACGAAAAGGGAATCAGTGCGGAACGTCTGGTTTTCACCACCTTACATGCAGGCGGAAAATTTGATAATGAAGCCTACAAGACGAGTGGTGGTCTGCACGGCGTAGGTTCTTCCGTGGTCAATGCGCTGTCCTCCAGATTGAATGTAACGGTCCGGACCGGCGGACTGGTCTATGAAGATCACTATGAACGTGGTATCCCGGTTATGGAACTTGAGAATGGACTTTTGCCTGTCGTTGGCAAGTCGAAGGAATCCGGCACAACTATCAACTTCTTGCCTGATGATACCATTTTTGATAAGACACGCTTCAAGGAGGATGAGGTAAAGAGCAGGCTTCATGAAACTGCCTATCTGAATCCGGAGCTTACGATCATCTATGAAGATAAAAGAAAAGAAGAGATCGAGCATATAGAATATCATGAACCGGAAGGAATCGTAGGCTTTATCAAGGACATGAATAAGACCAAAGAGGCCATTCACGATGTGATCTACTTCAAAGGTGAGGCAGAGGGAATCACCGTGGAAGTGGCTTTTCAGTACGTAAATGAATTTCACGAAAATGTGCTTGGCTTTTGTAATAATATCTATAATGCTGAGGGTGGAACACATCTGACCGGTTTTAAGACCATGTTTACAAACGTGATCAACACCTACGCCAGAGGCCTGAACATCCTGAAAGAAAAGGATGTCAACTTTACCGGCGCGGATGTCCGCAACGGAATGACAGCTGTCGTATCCATCAAACATCCCGATCCCAGATTTGAAGGACAGACCAAGACCAAGCTGGATAATCAGGATGCCTCCAAGGTAGTTGCCAAGGTGACAGGGGATGAAATCGTCCGTTATTTCGACCGTAATCTGGAAACCCTGAAAAGCATTATCGGCTGTGCAGAGAAAGCGGCCAAGATACGAAAAACAGAAGAAAAGGCCAAAACAAATCTTCTGACAAAACAGAAGTTTTCTTTTGATTCCAACGGAAAGCTTGCCAACTGTGAATCCAGAGATGCCTCCAAATGTGAGATCTTCATTGTGGAGGGAGATTCTGCAGGTGGCAGCGCCAAAACAGCCCGAAACCGTATGTATCAGGCGATTCTGCCGATCCGAGGCAAAATCCTGAACGTGGAGAAGGCGAGTATTGACAAGGTGCTTGCCAACGCAGAGATCAAAACGATGATCAATGCGTTTGGATGCGGCTTTTCAGAAGGCTATGGAAACGACTTTGATATTGCAAAGCTGCGCTATGACAAGATCATTATCATGGCCGATGCCGATGTGGACGGTGCCCACATTTCCACATTGCTCCTCACATTATTTTACCGGTTCATGCCGGAGCTGATCTATGAGGGACATGTCTATATTGCCATGCCGCCGCTCTATAAGGCCATGCCGTCAAAGGGTGCCGAGGAGTATCTGTATGATGATAAAGCCCTTGAAAAATATCGTAAGAGACATAAAGGGCCGTTTACCCTGCAACGCTACAAAGGTCTTGGTGAGATGGATGCACAGCAGCTGTGGGAGACCACGCTGGATCCTGAGACAAGGATGATGAAGCAGGTCGAGATCGAGGATGCCCGTATGGCATCGGAGGTTACGGAAATGCTGATGGGAACAGAGGTTCCACCGAGAAAAGAATTTATTTACCGGCATGCACAGGATGCCGAACTGGATGTCTAAAAGGAGATCACAGATAAAACATGGATGACAGAATCATTAAAACCGAATATTCCGAAGTAATGCAGAAGTCGTACATAGACTATGCCATGAGTGTTATCATTGCAAGAGCACTCCCGGATGTCAGAGACGGTCTGAAGCCGGTACAGCGAAGAACACTGTACGATATGTACGAGCTGGGAATCCGCTATGACAGACCATACCGTAAATCTGCGCGTATCGTAGGTGACACCATGGGTAAGTACCATCCTCATGGAGACAGTTCGATCTACGATGCGCTGGTTGTCATGTCCCAGGATTTCAAGCGTGGGCTTCCGTTGATCGACGGACACGGTAATTTCGGCAATATCGAGGGAGACGGCGCCGCAGCCATGCGTTATACCGAGGCAAGGCTGGAACAGATTACGCAGGAGGCGTTTCTGGCGGATCTGGATAAAGATGTGGTTGATTTTATTCCTAATTTTGATGAGACAGAAAAGGAGCCCTCGGTTCTTCCTGTCAAGATTCCGAATCTTCTTGTAAACGGTTCAGAGGGTATTGCGGTCGGTATGGCAACCAGTATTCCGCCGCATAATCTTGCAGAAGTGATCGATGCGACCAAGGCTTATATGCTGGATGAAAATATTTCCACAAGGGAACTGATGCGCTATGTAAAGGGCCCGGATTTCCCGACCGGCGGCATCGTGATCAATGAGGATGAACTGCTGTCGATCTATGAGACCGGCATGGGTAAGATCAAGATCCGCGGTAAGGTGGAAGTAGAGAAGGGCAAGGGCGGCAAGACCAATCTTGTCATTACGGAGATTCCCTATACGATGATCGGTGCCAACATCAGCAAATTCCTGATGGATGTCGCCGCTCTGTCAGAGACCAAGAAGACACAGGATATTCTGGACATATCCAACCAGTCTTCCAAAGAAGGAATCCGTATCGTTATCGAGCTTCGCAAGGACACCGATGTCGAGAACTTCAAGAACATGCTGTACAAAAAGACCCGTCTGGAGGATACCTTCGGAGTCAATATGCTTGCCATTGCGGATGGCAGACCGGAAACCATGGGCCTGAAACAGATCATTCAGGAAAATGTGAAGTTCCAGTATGCGGTCGCTACCCGGAAATATAAGAACCTTCTGGAAAAGGAACTGGAGCGGAAAGAGATTCAGGAAGGTTTGATCAAGGCCTGCAACGTCATTGATCTGATCATCGAAATTCTGCGAGGCTCCAAGGACAGGGCGATGGCAAAATCCTGCCTTGTGGAAGGAAAGACAGACGGCATTAAATTCAAATCCAGAGAGTCCAAAATCATGGCAGAACAGCTGTGTTTTTCGGAAAAACAGGCAAATGCGATTCTGGACATGCGTTTATATAAACTGATTGGTCTCGAAATCGAGGCGCTGATCAACGAACACGAGGATACCATGGCAAATATCTACCGCTACGAAGATATTCTGGCGAGAAGAGATTCCATGGCACAGGTTATCATCAATGAACTGGAAGAACTGAAGGAACGATTCCAGAAGAAGCGGAAAACGCAGATCACTACCGCAGAGGAAGCTGTCTTTGTGGAGAAAAAGCTGGAAGAGATGGACATCGTATTCCTGATGGATCGTTTTGGCTATGTCAAAACCATTGACACGGCGGCCTATGAACGGAACAAAGAAGCGGCAGACAGCGAAAACAGATATGTGTTTGTATGCAAAAATACCGGAAAGGTATGTCTATTTACCAACACCGGACAGCTTCATACGATCAAGGCACAGGACATTCCGTTCGGAAAGTTCCGTGACAAGGGAATACCGGCTGACAATATCAGCAACTATGACTCCTCCAAGGAGAGTATCGTCTATGCGGCAAGCCAGAGTGACTTAAATCTCTACCGGATGATCTTCGTCACCAGACAGGCCATGCTGAAAATTGTAGACGGAGGAGAATTTGATGTTGCCAAACGGACGGTTGCGGCAACGAAGCTTTCGGAGGAGGATGAGGTGATCAGTGTTGCGGCGCTGAAAGAGCAGCGGAATATCGTCCTGCATTCCAAGGAGGGCTATTTCCTGCGATTCCCCCTGGAAGAAATTCCGGAGAAGAAAAAGGGCGCGATCGGAGTACGCGGCATGAAGCTGGGAGAGAAAGATTCTCTGGAAGCTGTTTATTATACACAGAATGCTGTGGAGTCAACGATCGACTACAACGGCAAGGCCGTTGAACTTAACAAGATCAAACTTGGAAAACGCGACGGCAAGGGCGTAAAGATCCGGGTGTAAATACCGGAACAGGTTTTTACGCATGTGCAGAAATGAGGAATAGTATGCGAGTAATAGCTGGAACAGCGAGAAGCTTAAAGTTAAAAACGCCGGAGGGACTTGATACCAGACCTACCACAGACCGTATCAAAGAAACACTTTTTAATATGCTGCAGCCGGAGATACCGGATGCTGTATTCGTAGATCTTTTCAGCGGAAGTGGTGCTATTGGAATAGAAGCGCTCAGCCGCGGTGCCAGACATGCCTATTTTGTGGAGAATAACAAGAATGCACTTTCCTGTATTGCGGACAATCTGAATTTCACACATCTTGCCGATAAGGCGACGGTGATGAAGCTGGATGTGGTCAGTGCGCTTTCCTGTATCCATGAAAAGCATGTGGATCTTGTGTTCATGGATCCGCCCTATCAGCATGATTATGAGAAAACAGTACTCGGCGTTCTGAAGGATATGCCTTATATTTCAGAGGATACCCTGCTTGTGATAGAAGCATCTCTTGACACAGACTTTTCAGATGTTTCTGCACTTGGATATAAAATATGCAAAGAAAAATGCTATAAAACGAATAAACATGTATTTGTAAAAAGGAATGTCTGAAGAACAGACATCGGACCAGTGGGAGGAAATTATGCAGGCTGCAATCTATCCGGGAAGCTTTGACCCGGTCACCTATGGGCATCTCGATATCATCAGACGTGCCTCTGAAATTTTTGATGAATTGACAGTAAGTGTGTTGAATAATAAAACAAAGACTCCATTGTTTTCTGTGGAAGAACGTGTTAAGATGTTAAAAGAAGCTACAAAGGATCTGCCGAATATCAAGATTGACTCTTTCAGTGGACTGCTGATTGATTATGCCAGGGAAAAAGACGTGCACGTTGCCATAAGAGGACTGCGTGCAATCACGGATTTTGAATACGAATTGCAGATCGCACAGACCAATCGTAAATTTTCCGGTGGAAGTCTGGACACCATGTTTCTGACTACCAGTCTGGAATATGCTTATTTAAGCTCCAGTACTGTGAAGGAGATTGCAAGCTTTAACGGAGATATTTCACAGTGTGTACCGGACTTTGTAGCCAGAATGATTTATGAAAAATATGGGTTTTGCAGATAGGAGTAAAGATGAGTAGTAGAATCGAACAGTTGATCGATGAGATAGAAGATTATATTGACGGTTGCAAATACCAGGCTCTGTCCAAGACAAATATTATTGTCAACAAAGAAGAGATTGACGAGCTTCTCCGTGAACTGCGCATGAAGACACCGGACGAGATCAAGCGGTATCAGAAGATCATCACCAACAAGGAAGCGATCTTAAATGATGCAAGGGCGAAAGCGGAAGCGCTGATTCAGGATGCGACCGTACAGACCACGGAACTGATCAACGAACACGAGATCATGCAGCAGGCCTACGCACAGGCAAATGAGGTTGTCCGTATGGCAACGACACAGGCACAGGAGATTGTGGATAATGCCACGAATGAGGCAAACGGCGTCAAAACCGCTGCCATGCAGTATCTGGATGATATGCTTGCGAATCTGGAAAACCTGATGACAACTACACTTTCCACGACGACAACACATTATGAAAGTTTTTATAATGCAATTAACAGTTACAACGAGACTGTCAAGGCAAATCGTGCTGAACTTCATCCGGTAGAAGTGGAAAAAATGCTGAAAGAAGCCGAAGGTGAAGATGAACCCCAGTTGGATATCATGTAATTTGAGAATATACATTTGATCAAAAATGGAGAAGCCGGCTTTACAAAAGCCGGTTTTTTTATGACTTTATCAAAAGACAGAGAGGTGTTTACTTGCAAAAGAGATGGTTTGTTTATTTTTTGATAGGGATATGTTTCTTTTGGATATATGCAGTTCCGGTAAAAGCGGAAGAAGAGCCGGTTATTGTGGTGATCGATCCCGGCCATGGCGGTGAGAATCTTGGTGGATTGTATGAAGATTATACCGAGAAAGAAATGACAATGATCGTCGCACAGGCCATGAAGGAGGAGCTTGAGCAGTACGAAGGAATCACTGTCTACCTGACCCGTGACGGAGACCAGGAATTATCATTGGAGGAGCGTGCCGACTATGCCGCTGCCATGCAGGCGGATTTCCTGTTCTGTCTGCATTTTAATCTTTCTGAAAATCATACCCTTTTCGGAGCAGAGTGCTGGGTATCTGCCTTTGGCGAGAATTACAGCAAGGGTTACAGCTTTGCAGCGACAGAGATGGAACTGTTGACGGATACCGGATTGTATTCCCGTGGAATCAAGACGAGACTCAGCAAAAAGGGAACGGATTATTATGGCATTATCAGACAATCTACGGCCAACAATGTTCCCTGTGTGCTAATTGAACATTGTCATCTGGATCATCCAAATGACCAGACCTATTATGATCATTCTGATAAGCTGAAAGAGTTTGGCGTTCTGGATGCAACGGCGGTGGCGAAATATTTTCATCTGTATTCAGAGTCCTTGCAGAAGGATTTCAGAGATTATCAGAATCTGGAGGTTGCCGTTCCACAGGATGTTGTAAAACCTGACAGTACCGAGCCGGAGAAATGCGAGCTAGAGCTGCTTTCTGAAAATCCGGAAACCGGAGAGATCACCCTGCAGCTGACTGCTTCTGATGTGGATAGCGGTATGCTGTATTATTCCTATAGTTATGATGGTGGACAGACGGACTCCGGTTTGCTGGCATGGCCGGACAGATCACAGGACAGCTTTTCGTTTACGATACAGGTGCCTGACGGTACAACACCGGCAGTGACAGCCAATGCCTACAACGGATATGATCTGTATACCACGAGTAACGAACTGATTTTGCAGACAGTTGCCTATCCGAAGGAGGAAGAGATCGAGAGTACAGAGCCGGAGACAGAGCAGGAGGCACCGGAGGATACGACTTCTGCTGTACAGATTACAGAGCCTGTACAGGACATCCCGAATCTGAAAACAGAACCGGAAGATAACAGTAAGTACAAAACAGACACTCTTATTGTTGCAGGTATTACAGCCTGCATCATCGTTCCGATTCTGGTTCTCATAGGAATATGGATCAAAATATTCAAAGGACACCGCAGAGGACACAGGCGGCGTAGACGCAGGCGGTAAGTGCAGTCTGTAAAAGCTTATGGAAAACATAGCGGGAGAACGAAAGATCGGTGCCGTTGATCATGCTGTAGGTCTGTGCGATGCAGGAAAAGCCACCAAACGGAAGCAGGATCAGCACAAGGAAACGATGATCGATTCCGCACCGGTGAATGCCACTTGTTATCTCAAGCAGGCAGTTATAGAATGCCAGAAGGCTTTGCGGAACATGTGTGAATGGTTCAAAGAGAATATTGAGCAGGTTAAAAAAGATCATATAGCCGCCAAGCTTTGCCATCGCAAACAGGCCGGATACAATAGAGTCATCCACTGCTTTCAGGAGAGGCACTTTGCCTTCTGCGGGTTTTTCACAGGCTTTTTTGACAGCTTCGGGGTATTTTCGGAACCGGCACAGAACGATTCCGTACAAAAGAGGGATGCCATACATGATCAGACATTCCAAAAGGCCTTCTCCCAGCGAGAGTTCTTTCCGCACATAGCTCAGAAAATAGATCGGACCAATGTTATTGCAAAAGGAGAGAAGACAGGCCGCCTCCGAGCGGTCGATGGCATCCTTTTCATAGAGCTCGCCTACAATTCTGGCACCCATGGGAAATCCGCATAGAAAACCCATAAAAACGGTATACGAGCCCTCTTTGGAGGTGCCAAACAGCCGGTGCAGAAGAGGGTGAAGCATACCGATAAACTGACTTGTGAGGTTCATGCGGATCATAATTCCCGACAGGATCATAAAAGGCAGCAAGGTCGGAACCATTTTGGTCAGCCACAATTCGAGTCCTGTAGATGCGTACTGCAGGGAAACCACAGGATAGCGGAGAAGCAGGAAAATGAGATAAAGAGAGAGAAGCAGGAATAAAACGGTATTGAATCGGCTGTAGGTCTTTTTGAGCATAATAAGTCTGGCTCCTTCGCAAATTCCTTTCTATGTCTATATCTATTCTGTATACTGACAAGACATGCAACCTTCCTGCCGGAAAGCGGCAGGGAGTGAAAAGACGATTTTGTGAAAAGGGTCCGGAATGATTCTAAGACAGGAGAAACAGAAAATACGGAGAAATTATGCGTTTAGATAAATTTTTATGTGACATGGGCTTTGGAACGCGAAGCCAGATCAAAAAAGAAATCCGGGCCGGACTTGTCATGGTAAATGATCAGCCGTGTAAAAAGCCCGAGGAACAGATTGATGCGGCAAAGGATAAGGTTGTCTATCAGGGAAAGCCATGTGTCTATGAAGCGCATGTCTATTACATGCTTCATAAACCGGCAGGGGTCATTACCGCTACCTCCGATTCCAGACAGAAGACAGTGATGGATCTCATGGGCGAGGTTGCACGGCCGGATCTGTTTCCGGTCGGACGTCTTGACAAGGATACCGAGGGGCTTTTACTGATCACCAATGACGGAGCACTTTCCCACAATCTGCTTTCCCCCGCAAAGCATGTGCCAAAGACCTATGAGTGTCACCTTGCAGATTCCTTTACCGATGAGCAGAAGGCTGGTTTGGAGCTTGGGGTGGATATCGGAGAGAAGAAACCTGCAAAGCCTGCGACTGTAGAGGTTATGGATGACAGGAAAATCCTTCTGACCATTACAGAGGGAAAGTTTCATCAGGTTAAACGGATGCTTCACGCTGTAGGGAATGAAGTTGTTTATCTGAAAAGATTACAGATGGGAAGTCTTGTATTGGATAAAAACCTTGCAAAGGGCGGGTATCGAAAACTGACAGATGAGGAGATTATGAAATTATATGATGAAAGCGGTAATATTTGATCTGGATGGTTCGCTCGTGGATTCCATGTGGATCTGGAAAGCGATCGATATTGAATATCTGGGGAAATTTGGCATAGAGCTTCCCACGGATCTACAGGATAGTATCGGTGGGAAAAGTTTTACGGAGACGGCAATCTATTTCAAAGAGAGATTTCAGATTCCGGACAGCCTTGAACAGATAAAAGAGGACTGGAACCGGATGGCATATGACAAATACGCAAATGAGGTGCCACTAAAGGACGGAGTACGGGAATTTCTGGATTTTTGCAGGGAACATCGGATCAGGCTTGGAATTGCAACTAGCAACTCCCGCGAACTGGTAGATAATATTGTGAGGACACATGAGCTTACCGATTATTTTGACTGTGTGATGACCGGCTGTGAGGTTGCAAAGGGAAAACCGGCACCGGATATCTATCTTGCTGTGGCAAAGCAGTTGGAAGTAGCGCCTGCCGACTGTCTCGTATTTGAAGATATTGTGCAGGGGATTCAGGCCGGAAAGGCTGCCGGTATGCAGGTGTGTGCCGTCGACGATGCTTTTTCCAGGGCACAGGAAAATGAGAAAAGAAATCTTGCCGATTATTATATTCACCATTACAATGAGGTTATGGATATTCTGCTTTCATGACAGAATACGGAAGAGATGGAAAGGAACGGATTTTGATGAAATATATAACACCAAAGGGATCTTATGGCTATATCGTAAACAGAAGGAAGTTTACCGCGCTGCGCACTGTCCTGTATTTTGCGATAAGTCTGAGTCTTTATATTGCCGGTTATGTGACAACGGGAAGTAATAAAAATCTTCTGACGATCGTTGCCGTTCTCGGGTGCCTTCCCTCCTGTAAAAGTGCAGTGAACATGATTATCTTTTTACGGGCAAAGGGATGCAGTGTAGAACTGAAAACGAAACTGGAAGGGTTTGATAAGAAGCTTACAGTCTTTTATGATATGTATTTCACTTCCTATCAGAATAATTATGAAGTCAGCCATATGGCGCTGAAGGGAAATGTCCTGTGTGGTGTGACGGAGAATCCCAAATGTGATGTGTTAAAGGCGCAGAAACATCTGGAAGAAATGCTGGTACAGGAAGGGATTAAGAATGTTACGGTTAAGATTTATCAGGATGTCCCTAAATACGTCGACCGACTCGGTCAGTTAACATCCTTGGAAACTTCTGAACATAAAAATCGGGATGATATCATAAAACTTTTATATTCTATTTCTCTATAGTAAATTAGCAAGGAGCACTCATGTTTCAGCAAAAAATCTCAGAACAGGATGCAGGCCAGCGTTTTGACAGGTATCTTGCCAAACTGCTTCCTAAGGCAGGTAACGGGTTTCTGCACAAAATGCTGCGAAAAAAGAATATTACTTTAAATGGCAAAAAGGCTGACGGGAGCGAAAAGCTGTGTCCCGGTGATGCCGTTTCGATTTTCTTTGCACAGGAGACGCTCGCCAAATTTATGGGAAAGGCACGGGAGGATCAATATACAGAGGCCTGTCAGAAACTCTCCTCTATCCGGGTTCTGTATGAGAATGAACATGTTCTGCTTGCGGATAAACCGGCGGGGATTCTGTCCCAGAAGGCATCTGACCAGGATATTTCCCTCAACGAATGGCTGATTGGTTATCTGCTGGAGACGGGGGCTCTCTCAAGGGAATCCCTCAAAACCTTCCGGCCGTCCGTATGTAATCGGCTGGACCGGAATACGAGCGGGATCGTCCTGTGTGCAAAATCCGTGCGGGGTGCACAGCTCTT
Source organism: uncultured Lachnospiraceae bacterium (assembly GCA_934385475.1). Classification (GTDB taxonomy): domain Bacteria; phylum Bacillota; class Clostridia; order Lachnospirales; family Lachnospiraceae; genus UBA3282. Next base: position 34,211 of record CAKRPS010000024.1, read on the forward strand.
GGGAAAGCTGTTGCAGGACAGGACACTTCACAAGTATTATCAGCTATATGTAAAAGGACAGATAACAGAAGCGGCAGAGATCGACGGGTTTCTGACGAAGGATGAGAAAAGCAACCGTGTGACAATACGACAGACGCCTGATGATTCTGATGCGCATTCTAAAGAAGCCTACATCCGAACAAAGTACAGACCCGTGCAGTCCTATCCGGATAAGACACTTCTGGAAGTGGAACTCCTTACCGGAAAGTCGCATCAGATCCGTGCCCATCTTGCCAGCATCGGACATCCGCTGCTAGGAGATGCAAAATACGGCGACAGAAAATGGAATGCGTTCTATCAACAGCGCTGTCACATCCACGCACAGCTTCTCCATGCCTTCCGGGTAACGTTTCCGAAGCTTGAGGAGCCATTTGAAGACCTAAGTGAACAGACCTTTACCTCCAAGATTCCGCCTGTGTTTGCCAAAGCGGCACAGGTTTCGGCAGACGGACATTAATAAAAAGAGAGTAAATAAAATGGCAACATGGAATACAAGAGGTCTCCGAGGTTCGACTCTGGAGGATATGATCAATCGGACAAACGAAAAATACCTGGAAAATAACCTGGCACTGATCCAGAAGATTCCGACACCGATCACGCCGATCAATATCGATAAAGAGAGCAGGCATATCACGCTCGCCTATTTTGATCAGAAAAGTACGGTAGATTATATCGGGGTTGTGCAGGGAATTCCACTCTGCTTTGACGCAAAGGAGTGTGCGGTTGACACATTTGCCCTCCAGAACATCCATGAGCATCAGGTTGTGTTTATGGAACAGTTTGAAAGACAACGGGGAATTGCTTTTTTTCTGATCTACTATACCCATATGGATCTTTTTTATTATCTTCCTTATGAGATGTTACGCTATTTCTGGGACAGGGCCAGGGAAGGCGGCAGGAAGAGCTTTCGGTTTGATGAGTTGAATCCGGAATATATTCTTCCAAAGAAGCAGGGGATTCTGGTACCGTATCTGGACATGGTGCAGAAGGATCTGGATGACCGCGTTGAATAATTTAGAAGAGAAGATTTAAACCGCGTCCTGTTGACAAGCGGAAGCCTTTCGTTATATAGTATAAACAGTTTATTTTAGTAGCATGGTAGAGAAGTAACGCTTTAAAGCAATGAAGTGCATGAAATATGGAGGTATCTATGAGCAGGCAGTTATTACATACACCGGAAGGTGTACGGGACATCTATGGTGATGAAAAACAGAAGAAGAATATCGTGGAAAAGCTTCTCCATGAGAAGATAAAAGGATATGGCTACCGTGATATCCAGACCCCTACGTTTGAGTTTTTTGATGTGTTTTCCAAAGAGGTAGGAACAACACCGTCCAGAGAGCTTTATAAATTTTTTGACAAAGAGGGCAATACCCTGGTACTTCGGCCGGACTTTACTCCGTCCATCGCAAGATGTGCCGCAAAATATTTTATGGATGAAAATGTTCCGATCCGTTTCTGTTATCAGGGAAATACATTTACCAATACTTCTAATTTGCAGGGCAAATTAAAAGAGGTGACCCAGATGGGAGCCGAACTGATCGGAGATGACTCGGTCTATGCCGATGCGGAAATGATCGCCATGACGATCGAATCCTTATATCATGCAGGGCTTTCGGATTTTCAGATCAGTATTGGAAATGTAGAATATTTCAAGGGAATCTGCGGGGAAGCCGGTCTCACGGAGGAAACGGAAAATCAGCTCCGGGAACTGATCTCCGGCAAAAACTTTTTTGGTGCAGAAGAGCTGCTTGACGGTATTCATGTGAAAGATACCTATAAGAATGCACTTTTAAAGGTCAGCGAACTGTTCGGTGGTAAGGAAATTCTTGCAAAAGCCAGCGAGCTTGCCCTGAACAGCCGTGCCAAAGAGGCGGTTCACCGTCTTGAGAAGGTATATGAGGTTTTGTGTCAGTACGGTGTGGAGAAATATGTTTCCTTTGACCTCGGGATGCTCAGCAACTATAATTACTATACGGGAATTATTTTCAAGGGCTTCACCTACGGCATCGGAGATGCGATCGTCAAGGGAGGAAGATACAACAACCTTTTGAAGCAGTTTGGAAAGGAAGCTCCCGCGATCGGTTTTGTCATTGTGATCGATGATCTTCTGATCGCAATGAACCGCCAGGAAACCGTTATTTCCGGAGTGGAGCATACCTGTAAGATCTATTACACAGAGGCTACTTTTGAGAAGCAGTTGATGACTGCCAAGAAAATGCGTGCCGATGGGAAATGCGTAGAGCTTTTGCCTGAGGTTCAGAAATAGAGAGTGAGAATGAAGATGAAGGAAGAACGTTATTTAACCTTTGCCCTTGGAAAAGGGCGACTTGCCAATAAGACGATGGAGCTTCTGGAAGAGATCGGTATTACCTGCGAGGAGATGAAGGATAAGGATTCCCGCAAACTGATTTTTGTCAATGAAGACTTAAAGCTGAAATTTTTCCTGGCTAAGGGCCCGGATGTTCCTACTTATGTGGAATATGGTGCCGCAGATATCGGCGTGGTTGGAAAAGATACGATTCTGGAGGAAAACCGGTGTGTCTATGAGGTGCTTGACCTCGGATACGGAAAATGCCGTATGTGTGTATGTGGACCGGAGAGTGCCCGTGAACTGTTAAAGCACCATGAAATGATCCGTGTAGCCAGCAAATATCCTAATATTGCCAAAGATTATTTCTATAATAAAAAGCATCAGACGGTAGACATTATCAAGTTAAACGGTTCGGTGGAGCTTGGACCTATCGTGAACCTGTCCGATGTGATCGTAGACATCGTGGAAACCGGATCAACCTTACGGGAGAACGGTTTGAATGTACTGGAGGAAATCTGTCCGCTGTCTGCCAGAATGATTGTCAATCAAGTGAGTATGCAGATGGAGACAGAGCGTATCCGCAAGTTGATTTCCAGTCTGAAAGAAAAGCTTTAGGAGGGCAGCCATGCGTAAAGTAAAGTTAACCGCAGACTCCAAAAAGGATCTGCTCAATAATCTTTTGAAAAGAAGTCCCAATAACTATTCAGAGTATGAAAGCACAGTCGCAGATATCATAGCAGATGTCAGGGCAAACAAAAATCAGGCTGTCTTTTCCTATACCCGTAAGTTTGACAAGTGGGAGATTGATGAGACGAATATCCGGGTGACACCCGCAGAGATGGATGAGGCATTTGCCGCTATCGATGAAGATTTTATCCGTGTGATGAAGGCGTCGGCCCAGAATATCGCGGATTTTCATAAGAAACAGCTTCACAACAGCTGGATCGATCCCAGACCGGATGGCAGTATTCTCGGGCAGAAGATTTTGCCAATCGCCATTTCCGGTGTATATGTACCCGGTGGAAAGGCTGCCTATCCGAGCAGTGTCCTTATGAATGTCATTCCCGCAAAGGTTGCCGGGGTAAAGCGTATTATCATGACGACTCCAGCGGGTGCTGATGGAAAGGTTAATCCTGGGACTCTGGTTGCAGCGCAGATAGCCGGAGTCGATGAAATCTATAAGGTAGGCGGTGCCCAGGCA
>CAKRPS010000025.1 GCA_934385475.1 uncultured Lachnospiraceae bacterium
CCATTGCAATGGGTATTTTGATTACCTTTGGTTCTTACATGAAAAGAGAAAATTCAATCGAAGAATCAACCAGGCAGGTCGAAATTTTTGATACTGCGATTGCTATGATGGCTGGCCTTATGATTATTCCGGCAGTTTTTGCTTTTTCCGGTGGAGATGCCGAAACGCTTCAGGCAGGACCTGCTCTTATGTTTATTACGATTCCAAAGGTTTTTGCCAGTATGGGTCTTGGTACCTTTGCCGGAGTTATGTTTTTCGTGCTGGTGCTATTTGCAGCACTTACCAGCTCGATTGCCTTGACAGAAAGCGCAGTTTCTACCTTTGAAGATGAGTTCAGATGGAGCAGGAAGAAATCTTCAATTATTATTGGTGTACTTATGATAGCGGTTGGAAGTCTGTCGGCTTTGGGATATGGTCCGCTTGCCAATGTGACAATTATCGGTATGCAGTTCCTGGATTTCTTTGACTTCCTGACAAATACGGTTATGATGCCGATTGCTGCCATAGCAACATGTCTGTTGGTATCAAAAGTTGTGGGAGTAAAGCGGATTGAGGAAGAAGTGACCCATGAGGGAGGCACATTCCGCAGGAAGAAGATATTCTGTTTTATGATTCAGTATTTGTGTCCGATTTTTGCGGCATTAATCTTAATCAGTTCTATTGCAAATGCGTTTGGATGGATTTCAATGTAATGATTACGATGAACGATAGCGAAAATAGTGTAAAAATAGTGAAAAAATAATGGAAAAGAGCTTTCCTTTTGGATATAATAATATTTGAAAGGAAGGCTTTTTTGTATGATTAAAGTGGCTTTAACAAATGAAATTTTAAGATATATTACAGAAATTGAACAAAACAGGTATAAAGTATCATCTGTGAAATTATCTAAAACAGTTATGAATAAACTTCGCAAAAATTCAAAGAAAAAGAGTTCCTACGCTTCCAATAAAATTGAAGGTAACCCTTTGTCGGAAAAACAGGTGGATGAAGTGATAGAAAATGATGAAAGAAAGCATTACCTGAAGCCGGAGCAGGAGGTAAGGAACTATTTTCTGGCTTTGAATTTTCTGGAAGAAAAGGTAAATAAAAAAGAGAAGTTTTCCAAAAAACTTATTTTAGATGTACAAAAGCTGGTAGAGAAGGGGGCTTCAAAAGAGAAAATCGGACTCAGAGGACCGATGCCTCCGGGAGTGCTATTTGCTGTCTATGATTCTAAAACAGGAAGCCCGGATTATATTCCACCGGAATATTGCGATATCCCGGAGTTGTTGGATGAGTTGGTAGAGTATGTAAACACGACAGATGACCATCCCCTGATTGTGGCAGCAGTAGTTCATTATCAATTAGTGACGATACATCCGTTTGAAGATGGCAATGGCAGAACTGCAAGATTGTTATCTGGTTATATCATGGACTTGAACGGTTACGGCTTTAATGGAATTGGCTCGTTGGAGGAATATTTTGCATACGATATTGATGAATATTATGAATCCATTCAAATGGGACTTCCAGCATTGTATTATTCCGGGAGAGAGAATCCTCCACATCCTGAAATATGGATTAATTATTTTCTGAGAATGGTGATGCTATACTCTGGAAAAGTCTGTGACTTGCAGTTAGCTTCTGATGAAGAAGATGTTGCGGCAAGCTTGTCCTTTTTAAAAGGAAAGGAAAAAGAACTACTGCATTTTTTGATTGTGAACTATAAAAGAGAGTTTACACCGATTGAAGTCAGTAGAGAACTGTCAGTAACGAATAAAACAATTATCAATAGATTAACGGTTCTGGTAAAAAATGGATTTGTGGTACCTATATTAGTTAATCAGAGGATTCGTTCCTATGAATTAAGTGAATTTACCAGAAATCATGAAAAGGAAATTATAAAAGCTGTTTTACATGCATAGTTCAAGGAATCAGAATTCACGGAGGAAAAGAGAAATGAGAATTACGCAGGCTGAAATGGGTGACATACCGCAGTTATACAACCCTTTTCCTTTCCGATGCAGAGATAAAGAGCATCAGGGAATATGTGCCGCAGGCACTGGGCGGAGTTCAGCATTTGATTGTTGCGGAAAAGGAACCGAACAAATCGGCGTACAGATGCCATTGCAGTAGGAGTATGGAAGAAAAATGGGGATCAGAATGAAAAAAAATGAGAATTGCCCGTGCGTAAGGAAAAAGTGTGAACGTCACGGAAAATGTGACGAATGCAGGAAGCATCATGCTGAGGCAAAACAGCAGAGACCGGTCTATTGTGAAAAAAAGAAAAAGGATGGATTGCTTTGTGCCTGTATACTGATAGCTACGTTGCTTTCCGGCTGTGCACAGGCAGAAAGCGAACTGGCAGACAGTGCGCAGGAAGTCAGTGTCTCTGTAGAAAGCACCTCGTCAGAAAGGCAGAATATACCACCGGTGGTTGAGGAACTGCCGGAAGAATTACCAGAGGAAACAGCGACTCCGGCCGAGTATAAAATTGTTATGGTGGGCGATGTGCTATTGCATACGCCGGTAGAGGAAAGCTGCAAACAGGCGGATGGAAGCTATGATTATGACACTTTGTTCGAGCGTACGAAAGATGAGATTTCGGCGGCTGATCTGGCACTGGTTAATCAGGAGGTCATCATAGGTGGTGAGGAACTTGGAATTTCCGGGTATCCGTGTTTCAATGCGGATTTCAGTCTCTGTGATTCTTTGGCAAGTGCTGGATTTGACGTGATCTGCCATGCGACAAACCATGCGATGGACAAGGGACGTGCAGGACTGCAAAACTGTGCGGAGCATTGGCGGGAACAATATCCACAGATGACGATTCTGGGTATTCATGATACCGCAGATACTTCCACATCCTGCGGTGCAGACCCGGTGATTCTGGAGCTGCCGGATATAAGTATTGCTGTTTTGAATTATACATATGGAACCAATGGCATTTCTCTTCCGGAGGATATGCCATATGCAGTAGACCTGCTGGATGAAAAACAGGTGGCTGCGGATATCCGGAAAGCAGAGGAAATGGCAGACTTTACGATCGTCTGTCCACACTGGGGCACGGAATATCAGCTTACGCCGGACGCTTCGCAGGAGAAGTGGGCTCAGATATTTGTGGAAAACGGTGCAGACCTGGTTCTGGGTACGCATCCGCATGTCATTGAGCCGGTGGAATGGGTGACAGATGCAGAGACTGGACACGAAATGCTGGTCTATTATTCGCTTGGTAATTTTGTGAACTGGACATCCGGCACCGGAGAAGGTGTTGCTAACCGCATGGTGGGCGGTATGGCAGAGGTAACGATCACCAAAGATGACTCCGGCAAAGTTGAGATCGAAGATTATGGAGTACGTCCATTAGTCAGCCATGTAACGTCTGGGTCAGGAGGAGTGACAACCTATTTCCTGGAGGACTACTCAGAGGAATTGGGAGAGAAAAACGAGATCACTTTGCAGGATGCGGATTTTTCCATGCAGTATTGTGTAGATTTATGCAATTCGGTATGGGGCGATCTCTGGAAAGACTAATATATTTCAATAATTGCAAGCCGTCCGATACGAAAAAACAGCAGGACATGCGATAGACAGCGAGCAGAGAACCAGGGGACTTGAAATTGCCCTGCCTATTACCGTAGGCGACAATGTCTGGATTGGGACGAATGTATCGGTGCTGCCGGGGGTAACGATTGGAAACAAGAACGATTATTGATAAATCAGTTTTAGAATTCACGGAGGAAAAACATAATGAAAAAAGATCATAATCTGGAGCTGATCGTGCGTCTTAGAAAGGAATTACATAACAACCCGGAGATATCTATGAAAGAAGTGAAGACAAAACGGATTTTAATGGACTTTATTGAAACGCATACGAAGTCGCTGGAAATAGTAGATATGGGGTTATGGTTTTATGTCCTGAAAAAGGGAAAAGATCACAGCTCGCCGATGGCATTTCGTGCAGATTACGATGCCGTAACGTGTGCGGATGGCTGTCCCAGACACCTGTGCGGACATGACGGACATAGTGCTGTTCTGGCTGGTTTTTCCCTCTGGCTGGATACTGTCCAACCAGAAAAAGATGTATATCTGATCTTTCAGCCGGGAGAAGAAAACGGAATGGGAGCCGCGATATGTTCCTCTCTGATAGAAGAGAAGAACATAGGGGAAATCTATGGTTTTCATAATATTCCGGGTTATGAGTGTGGAGCGGTCATTCTCTTAAATCACACGTTTGCCTGTGCATCTACCGGTCTTGAGATTAAGTTCTTAGGAAAACAATCTCATGCAGCATATCCGGAAAATGGAGTGAATCCCGCCAACGCAATTGCGGAGATCATACGGAGCGTGAATGAAGTGATTCGTGAGCAGCATAAAGGGATTGTACTGGGGACAGTCATTGGAATAGAGGTCGGAAGTCATTCTTATGGAGTCTCTGCCGGTGAAGGGACACTGCGGCTTACGCTGAGAGCGGAATATCAGGATGAATACGATGCTTTTGTCTCAGAAATTGAGAGAAAAGCAGAAGAACTGGCGTCCGATAGTGGTTTATCCGTTGAAATATCACGTATTGAGGAATTTCCGGCCACGATAAATGATAAGGGATGTGTTAATAAGCTTCGGGCTGTAGCAGACAAACTGAACCGGAAGACAGTATATCCGGACGAGCCATTTCGATGGTCAGAAGATTTTGGATATTATTTACAGAAAACCAGAGGTGCTTTCATGGGAATTGGTTGTGGAGTGGACCATCAGGCACTCCATACGATGGAATATGAATTTGAAGATGAGATTATCGAGTCTGTGATCGAAATATATAGGGAGATTTTGATTTCTGACAGAGCTTTTTTCTAAAAAGTATATCTGTCATACCGTTTTCTTTGCAATCTCAGCATCTTCATTTTGGATTTCACTTGTACTTTTTACTTTTTTACGCTCAATAAAGTTCTGAATATCAGTCTTGCAAGTGGGCCTACGATAATAAGCTGTAACGGAAACGCCATGATAAAATCTCCAGGCTGGACAATCCGGAACGCGCAGATTTTTGCAAGATGGCCAGATACAAAATATGCCCATCCGTCTGACAGTGGATAGGTGACATTTATTGTCTTATTAGTGTCTTACGTATTTAGTTTATTTTTACAGCGTTTGTATTTTATCAGAAAAATAAAATGATAGTCAAGCACAATTTTGAATTTTCAATACCTGATGTAATCCGGTCACTTGCAGGAGAGCGTTTCCGGTATTGTATCATGTGGCGTGGGCAAGGTTAGTGGCAGGAAACGTTGTGATGCTACAAAGAAGAGATTTTCAACTGCCGCGCCGGCACTGCCTGGGCGTGATATGGTAATACTTATGAAAAAGCTCACAAAAATAACTGGTATTTGAAAATCCACACGTATATGCGACTTCTGTAACAGACATCGCCGTGTTTCGGAGAAGAAAGATGGATTTCTCCAAGCGGTAACGGTTTAGGTACAGCATGGGGGAAGAGGACAAATACTTTTGAAAAAGTGAGGTGCACTTTGTTTTGCAGCAATTTCCGGCGGATGAAATATCTTTCAGCAGAATTTTATTCGGATAGTTTTTCTGGACATATCCGATCATCGCAGTGAGAGCCAGAATATCCTCCGCGTTTTTATCATAGTCAGGCAAAAAGTTCATATTTTCAGAAAGCAGCCGGAAAATATGCGCAGATTTTTCCAGAATCGCAAATGGTTGTACGTTATCGATATTTTCTTTATAGAGCGCCTCGAGATCGTGAAGGATCGCGTTTTGCCACGGAATAGCCGTAATGAAAACAACGGCTGTTTACAAAAATGCCCTCGCCGGTCTGCAGGGAGATTTTCTGTCCGTTGACATCATAAGACATTTGCCCTTCTAAAATCAGAATAAATTCAAGGTCGTCATGCCAGTGGCTGACCGCACGAAAATCAGGATAGCTTGAGAGCTGTCCTTTTTTTATATATGCCGGAAAATCGGGATTGTTGTAAGCGACATTTTCAGACGCGTCTGAATTTAAAACTGTGCTGGGACATACTTCCATCCGCTTTTCCTTCCTTTCGGATCTTTGTTTGCTGCCTTGGCGTTCTTGCGAACGATTGTTATATTATTATGGCTGATTCTGGTATAAAAATCAATTCAAAAAGGATATTTTTATATTGCGCACGGGAAGGAAATAAACTGCATATGAAAGAGACATTCAGAGATAAGATTCTGAAACTTGCCCTGCCGATCATGGCACAGCAATTCATGTTCGCACTGGTAAGCGCCTGTGACGCCTTTATGCTGGGCGGGTTAAATCAGAGCTCTTTGTCAGCGGTTTCGTTGGCTTCGCAGATTACCTTTGGTTTTAACCTTGTTTTGACGGCGCTAACGATCGGGGAGAATATGTTTGTCGCGCAGTATTACGGGAAGAAAGATTTTGATGGGTTACGTTCATCGGCAGGACTTGTATTAAGATATGTATTAGCTGTTTCCTGTTTTTTCCTGATTGCGACGCTATTTGCACCGGAATTCCTGATGCGGCTGTTTACGAAGGATACCACGCTGATTGCTTATGGAATCAAATATCTGAAACTGATCGGATTATCCTATGTGTTTTCCGGAGTTTTACAGGTTTTACAGGGAATATTGAAAAATTGCGGTCACGTGGGAAAGTGCACGATGGTCAGTATCGTAGTTGTATGTGCAAATATCGTATTAAATGCTATTTTTATTTATGGATACTTTGGATTTCCAAGGATGGAGATTGCAGGCGCGGCGCTGGCGACGGTCATAGCCAATGGAATCGGGCTGGTTATTACGATATACCTGCTGCATCCCCAACAGGAACTCCGAATTGGGATAGCAGATATAAAATGCAAAAGAGGAAATATAACCAAAAAATTCTGGAAACATGTTTATCCGGTGCTCCTCAATGAGATTGTCTGGGGTGGAGGATTTACCATGTATTCTGTGATACTGGGGCACCTTGGCTCAGATGCGGTAGCAGCCAATTCCATTGCCAATATAACCAAAAATCTGTTAATCTGTGTTTGTACTGGTTTTGGATACGGAGGAAGTATTATCATTGGAAACCTGTTGGGAGAAGGAAACCTATCAGAAGCCAGAAAAACAGGAAATATGTTATGCAAAATAGCGGTGCTTTCGGGCTGCCTGACAGGCGCTGTGATTCTTCTGCTGACCCCGATCATCCTGCATTTTACGAACCTGACGGATGCAGCAAATGGATATTTAAAATATATGCTCTTTATGAGCAGCTATTATGTGATAGGAAAATCTATCAATTCCATGACGATAGGGGGAATCTTTCCGGCAGGGGGTGATACAAAATTCGGTTTAAAGTGTGATACGGTTACGATGTGGTGCTTTGCAGTTCCTCTGGGCTGTATCGCGGCATTTGTATGGAAATTACCGGTACTGATGGTATATTTTGTATTAAATCTGGATGAGCTGGTAAAGCTTCCTGCGGTATTTAATCATTACAGAAAATATAAATGGCTAAAAAATCTGACAGAAACGGAGAATTAGAATATGGACATGAAAAAAAGAAGAGACGGGCAGCTGGCTTATATTTCAGATAAGGCTGTCATGGAAGAACAGATAAAATGCAGAAAGATCCTGCAAAAACTCAATTTTGCAGACCGGTCGGACTTTGACGGGATTGAGGAAATAGTAAAAGAACTTTTGGGAAAAGCAGAAGGGGCATGTATCAATCCACCATTTTATTGTGATTATGGTTCCCATATCGAGGTGGGAAAGAATTTCTTTGCAAACTATAACTGTACCATTATCGATGTGGCAAAGGTGAAAATTGGTGATAACTGCCAGATGGCGCCCAATGTAGCCATTTATACGGCTGGACATCCGATTTATCCGAATACGCGCAATTCCGCTTTTGAATATGGAAAAGAGGTTACCATCGGGGACAATGTATGGCTGGGAGGAAATACGGTAGTGTGTCCCGGAGTGCATATTGGAGATAACGTGGTGATCGGCGCGGGAAGCGTTGTTACAAAAGACATTCCGTCATGGTCTATTGCTGCGGGAAATCCATGTCGTGTCATTCGCAAGATTACAGAGAACGATAAAAGAAAGCTGTTTCACGAGGAAGAGATCGATGAGGAAGCATGGAACATGATATGTGCAAAGGAGGAAAAATAGTTCGATGAAGGTAGACTATCATGTGCATACGCAGTTCAGTGATGATTCTGATTATGCGATGGAAAATGTGATACAGGATGCCATTGCAATCGGATTGGATGAAATCTGCTTTACGGACCATGTAGACTATGGTATTAAAAAAGACTGGGATGAACCGGGAGAAATGATTTACCGGAAAGGTGGGGCAGGTGAGCCGGAGGAAATGCCTCTGGCAAATGTCCATTACCCGACTTATTATGAGACATTTCAGGAAATGCGTGCGTTATATGGCGACGAGATTAGTTTAAAACTTGGGCTGGAATTTGGTATGCAGGTACATACAATAGAAAAGTATGAAAAACTGTTTGCAAGATTTCCTTTTGATTTTATCATTCTTTCGGTTCATGAAGTGGAGGATAAAGAATTCTGGAACCAGGAATTCCAAAAGGATAAAACACAGCAGGAGTATATCGGGCGTTATTACGAGGAACTGCTTTATCTGGTACAGCATTACCATCATTATAGTGTGCTGGGGCACATGGATTTAATCAAAAGGTATGACAAAGCCGGCAGCTATCCATTTGAACAGGTAAGACCGGTTATAACGGATATTTTAAAATGTGTGATTGCCGATGGAAAAGGGATTGAAGTCAACACCTCCAGTTATCGGTACGGACTGGATGACCTTATGCCGTCCAGGGATATTTTAAAATTATACCGGGAATTAGGTGGACGCATACTTACCATTGGAAGTGACAGCCATAAGACGGAACATCTGGGAGCATTTGTGGAGGAAATAAAGCTGGAATTAAAAGCATTAGGCTTTAAAGAATTTTGTACTTTTGATAAAATGAAACCGGTCTATCATCAGTTATGATAGTAAATTTACGGAAATGAGGGAACAAGGGGAATATGAAAAAATATAAGATTGCAGCTATTCTGATGATTATCCATGGTGGGTTTATGGAAATTGGTGGTGTGCTTGCCATGATACCGGCGTTAATGGTTGGAATGGATAAATTTGATATAGGGCAGTACTTTTCATTCAAGCTGCCTTACTTTCAGGATAATCTGAATATGATGATAGTAATGGGAGCCATGTACGGGATTTTAAGGGTCATAGCTGCCATAGGACTGCTCCGGAACAGAATGTGGGAATTTCCCTGGTACTTATCTTGATGCAATATTTTGATGGAAAGGCGATAGTGAAACAGAGATAAAAAGAGAGGGGTCATTCCCTCTCTTCTAATTTACGAAGTTCTTGTAATTTCTTAGCATACTCAATAAGCCTGTCTTTATCCACACTGCGGTATACATCAAAAAGGATGCTATCTTTTTCGTATATTTCCTGTGCTGTTTTTGCAGTCTCTTCGTTGAGATGGTAACTGTTAATATTGGGGGCTTCTCCAGTCAGAAGATACTCCACAGATACATGAAAGTGCTCTGCGATTTTCTGGAGCCTGTCGGCTTTAATAGTGGCAGCTTTTGCAAGGGAACCATTACTGAACCCTAATTCCTTTTCTAAAGCTTTAATCGATGTGCTGTTGTTTGCGCACAGGTTTCTGATTCGGTCCATGGTATTCATAATAACTCCTTTTATAAAAAGTAGTAGAAAAAAATCTACTAAAAGTATTGACGAGATAAAACAATGTCGGTATACTGTAAATTAAGAATAGAAAAAGTTCTACCGGAAAATTATAAATAAAAACTTTTGGGGTTTAGATAATATCAGAGTAGAATATTTTCTATGGAGTGTCAATTGTAGAATAGAATTATTTCGATAACTGCATATTGCTTAAAGACGTGAGAGCAGCGCAGGAGATATAACAAAAGCCGGGGTATGATACAGTCATGCTAAGGTTAAGGGAGTGAAAGGTTAATCAAAAGAATTTCACAGCCTTATAAAATGGACGTACATAATATAGGGAAAATAGATAAAGAAATATATAAATGTATAACAGAAAGTATTATAACGGATGAAGTGGTTATTACAGATAATCAGATTAAACACATTAAAGAACGACATCCCAATGATTACGAACGTTTCTCAGAATATTTTAATGAAATAATTAGTAAACCAGATTATATTGTTGAAACGTCAAAACCCAATACAGCCTTGATTCTCAAAGAAATAATTGTGGAAAAAGAACAATTTAAGACAGTGTTGCGATTAGCAACATCTGCTGATAATCAGGAGTATAAAAATTCCATAATAACCTTTATGAAAATTGATAAAAAGGAATGGAACAGGTTGTTAAGAAATAAGCGGATTCTTTACAAAAGAGAATAAGAATGTTATACATAAAATATAGGCGGTTTTGCTTGAGGTGGAAGAATACGTCCGATCCACACGCCGATGGTTTGACAGGGGTAACCCGAGAGATGCAGGAGAAGCGGACGCCTGCCAAGCAATCGCCTATCTAAAGATTGTTCAGCCCCATAGGTGTTATCCTTGGTTAGGGATAACTAGTTGGGAACTAAAGGAAACCGCTGATGTCTCTTGTAGGCTTAGGAGAAAACTATGGGAAAAATGATGTTACTTGTAAGATATAAAGCAAAACCCGGCACAAGAGAGATTTATATAAATGAAGTAATGTCTTCGGGGATTTTGCAAAAAATCAGGGAAGAAGATGGATGTGTCTCCTATGATTATTACTATGATGTGGCAGAACCGGAGGAGATACTTCTTATTGAAGAATGGCAGTCTGAGGAACAGCAAAAGCAGCATTTGCAGACAGAACATATGAAGATTTTAAAAGCAATAAAAGAGAAGTATGTGCTGGAGACATCTGTTCGGAAGATTATGGTGTAGGTGAAAAAAACACAAGCAGATCTGAAATAAAGTTAATGAAGTCTATTGTGTTACTTTTGGAGTATGTTATAGTATACAAAAAGATGCTATTGCACGCAAAGAGGAGCTTACTTATGTCTGAACCGGTAAATACAATAGGAGAGCGTTTGAAAGAAATACGTACAAGCCGTAGCCTGACTTTAGAGGATGCTGCCAAAGCAACCGGGGTCAGTAAACCAATGTTAGGACAGATTGAAAGAGGACAATCAGTTCCGACAATCACTGTGTTATGGAAAATAGCAACTGGATTGAAGGTACCATTATCTTCCTTTTTAGAGCAGCCACAGGCAGAGTATACGGTTGCTGGCATGGAACAGACAAACATTATTACTGAAGATGACGGGCGTATGATAGCGTATCCATTGTTTCCGTATGACCCGATACGAAATATAGAGATTTTTCACATCGATTTTCTGGCTGGCTGTAGTCATGCTTCGGAGCGGCATGATACCGGCGTGGAAGAATATCTTTTAGTTCAGAATGGAACTTTGCAGCTTATCCTGAACGGACAGGAAATTACAGTAAGAGAAAAACAGGCGATTCGTTTCAAGGCAGATATACCACACAGCTATTGCAATCCGTTTGATGAGCCGTGTGCCGTTTACAATATCATCTTTTATCCACATTATTAGGGAGGGAACACCATGTATGAACTGATACAACTTTCTGAACGTACCTATTACATTAAGAGTCCTACGAACATTGGACTTGTAAAGCTGGATGATAAGAATGTCTGCCTGATCGACAGCGGAAATGACAAAGACGCAGGACGAAAGGTACGGCAAATATTAGACACAAATGGATGGAATTTAACAGCCATCTATAACACGCATGCAAATGCCGATCATATCGGAGGAAACAGGTATTTGCAAGGACAGACAGGATGTAAAATTTATGTTCCCGGAATTGACTGCGTCTTTACCAGATATCCGGTTCTGGAGCCTTCATTTTTGTATGGTGGATATCCGCCGAAGGATCTGCGGCATAAGTTTCTATTGGCGCAGGAAAGCGAGGCTGAGGAGCTGGCAGCAGACAAATTGCCGAAAGGGTTTGAGACAATCAAATTGCCCGGTCATTTTTTTGATATGGTGGGGTTCCGAACCCCGGATGATGTGGTTTTTCTGGCTGATTGTCTGTCAAGCCGGGAGATATTGGACAAGTACCAGATTGGTTTTATCTATGATGTTGCCGCCTATCTGGAAACAAAACATTTTAGACCTGTGTGCAGAGCCGGTCTGTTTTGAGGATATTCTGCAAAGACTGTTTACGGAGTATGGGCTGAATATGAATTTTGAACAGTATGTGCTGGTGGGAAGTACAGTCCGCTCTTACCTTGCGTGGTTAAAAGATACCGGGAAGTTAAGCGCCCGGTTTGAAAATAACAGAATGCTTTGGAGAAAAACTCTCTGATTTCCACGGTTCCGTAGCTATGATACAATGGAAACACAATTAAGCAAGATACGGAGGATAAAAGGGTATGCCTGAAGCAGAAAACAAGACATTTCGTGTTAAAACAGATGGATTTTTTGGAGAACTGTTCCTTCCGTCAAAAGACAAGTATCCGGGAAAAGCGCTCATCTGTTTCAGTGGTAGTGATGGGGGAATGGAGCTGGCGCGGACACTGGCAGGTGTTTTTAAGACACAGGGGCTGACAACACTGGCACTGTTGGCGGGAAGTCTTCTGCCGGAACTGGTCAATGCAGTAATTGCGAAAAGGGCATCTCTTTTGTACCTGGAAGCTGTTGGAGTTTTCATGGAAAATAATTTCTCATACGACTACAGGCATTTAAGCTATGATTACGGCGGGCATATGTTTGTTCCGATGGAATTTGGACAGACAAAGCTTTTCAAAGGTGACCGTGGAAAAAATAAAGAGCAGGGACTGAAGGCACGCCTGGATTCCCTTGAGAAAACCCTGGAGTTTGTTTCCAAATGGTGAAATAGGAAACCTCTCTTGACTTTTCCCCTACGGCAAGGTTTACACTGCAGCATGATAAGGAGGACTACCAATGTTATCGATTGGAGAATTTTCCAACATATGCAAGGTGTCTACCAAGACACTTCGTTATTATGCGAAAATAGGATTGCTGGAACCCAGTGAGGTCAATCCCGAAAACGGTTATCGCTACTATTCGATTGATCAGCTTGAAAAAATGCTGTTCATCAACCGCTTAAAGGCGTACTCCTTTTCGCTGGAGGAAATCAAGGCAATTATGCAGTCGGAAGAAACACGGGAAGATAAACTGCACCATGCTTTCCTTCAAAAGAAACAGGAAATCGAAAAAAAGGTTCAGGATTACAGCCAGATCTTAGAGCAGCTGGAGGACGACATATCGACTGTGGAGCAGGGAAGATCCATTATGTCCTATATGGATGAGATAGATGTCCAGCTTGTGGATGTACCGGAAATGTATCTTCTTTCAATCAGGGAGATGGTACATGTGGAAGATTATCCAGACGAATATGCAAGGCGTTATGGAAAATTGTACAGAAGGATTGCAGTTGATAAGCTGACCATGTGTGGTGCACCGATGGTGCTTTTTCACAGTGAAGAACCTTCTCCTTCCGGCTTTGATACCGAGTTTGCGATCCCGGTGCAGGAATATGCCACAGGCACAAGAGATTTCTGTCCCGGCCTGTGTCTGAAAACGGTTGTGCGGGGGCCGTACACGGAGCTTTCTTCGGTATACACCAAACAGATACAGTGGGCGGCAAAAGAAGGATATCGGTGCACAGATGCGCTGTTTGAAGTTTATGTGACAGACCCATACCAGATCGCAGATGCGAAAGATAACATTACGGAAGTCTATTATCCTGTTAAAAAGATCGTGCGTAAGAATTAAATAAGGACGTACGCCTTGGAGGGAAAATGATGCAGGAAAAATTAGACAAAATTGAGAAAATGGAAACGATCATTGATACGGACTACAGCAAGATGGCAGGGATTGTGGTCATGAAAGACGGAAAAGCCGTTTATGAGAATTATTTTCATGGATGTACACAGGCCAACCGGTTCAATATTTTTTCAGCAACCAAAAGTATCCTTTCTATATTACTGGGGATTGCGATCGACAAAGGGTATCTCGATGGCATTGACCGGAAAATATTGGACTTTTATCCGGAATATATTGTTAAGAGAGGCGAAAAGACAATACAGAATATCACGATCAGAGACATGCTTACCATGACCGTTCCTTATAAATATAAATACAATCCATTTACGAAATATTTTACAAGCGCGGACTGGGTGAAGTTTTCCCTGGATGTATTGGGAGGAAAAGGGCAGATAGGAGAGTTCCGGTATGCTCCAATCGTCGGACCTGATATATTGTCGGGTATTCTTGTAAAAGTCACAGGGCAGTCTGTATTTGATTTTGCAACAGAGAACCTGTTTGCCCCATTAGGCATCACTGTTGAAAAAAATATTACTTTCCATAACAAGGAGGAACAGATGGCCTTTTATAAAGCAACCGATATGAGCGTCTGGGTTGCGGGACCGACAGGTGTAAACGCCGCGGGATGGGGACTTACTCTTTCTCCGGTGGATATGGCTAAGATAGGACAAATGCTCTTGAACGGTGGTACATGGAATGGAAAACGTATCGTTTCCGAAAAATGGATAGCTGAAAGTACATCAGAACACAGCAGGTGGAAACAGCTTGATCTGCCATATGGATATCTGTGGTGGATTTTTGAACAGGATAAGAGCTATGCGGCGATAGGCGATGGTGGCAACATCATCTATGTCAGCCGGGACAAAAATATGGTGGTTGCGATCACCTCGCTTTTCTATCCAAGAGCCAAGGACAGGATTGAGTTTATTAAGGAATATGTCGACCCCATTTGGGGATAAAAGACGAATTGACAATAGGGGAAGGATTTTTTATGGGAATGTCAGTTTGTTATTTTAGCAGATTTTAAGGAGCCGGATAGTAAAAAAGTCCGGCTCTATTCTATTGTAAAAGAATCTGTTCGGTTTTCTGTTTTCCGGGAACCGGAAGCACAGATTCTGTGTCATATAAGGAGAAGGTACAAAACGGGAGGGAGGAACTACCTTGGCAGATATGACGAAAGAGGAATTTTCACAATCTATCAGGATATACACACTGAATATGTACCGGTTGGCCTTTTCCATATTGCGGAATGAACCGGATGCGGAGGATGCTGTCAGTGAGGCGGTACTGCGTGCATATGAAAAGCTGGGTTCGCTGCACAGGGCAGAGAACTTTAAAGGGTGGATTTTGAAAATTACCGCCAACGAGGCCAAACGGATATATCGGAGAAACAAGTGGTCGAGCGCGGTGGAGTGGGAAGAAAACATGTCCCCGGCTTTTTATGATGAACACCATGAATTGTGGGATGCGGTGATGAAGCTGGAAGAGGGACACCGGGATGTGATCGTGCTGTATTATTATGAACAGTGTTCACTGAAGGAAATCAGTAAGATCCTGGGATGCCGGGAAGGAACGGTGAAATCCAGACTTTACCGGGCAAGGGAACAACTGCGGCGGATGATTTAAAAACTCAGAGATCGGGATTTGTGTCTGCGCGCACTTGGCGCAAATCCGGCATACGCAAAAGTGTGCGCAGAAATGAGGTTCAGGATGCAAAATAAGGATTGGGATAAAAGGATCAGAAAAATGGCGGCTGCTGAACAGATGGCAGTGCCGGAAAGCATGGAAGAAAAGATAGAACATATTTTACAGGCAGATAGAAAGCATTATTCTGTTCGCAGGATGATCTTGCTGGTGGCAGTGGGGGCGCTCCTTGCGTCTGGAACGGTGACAGCATGTGTGGGGGCTTACCGGCAGCGCCTGGAAAGCATGAACCATGCAGAGATGGAAACCTATTATGCCCAGCTGCAGGAGGCAAATGTAGGTGCGGATTCCTATAACAGAGAAATGTCGGACACAGAGCGGCAACGGCTGACACAGCTGCGGGAGGCTTACCGGGAGGAGGGACTTTTCCCGGAAGGAGAACTTACTATGTTAAAGACACCGGATGAGTACCGGAGCGGTGTGGGCTTTTATGCGGCAAGGAGTACCTTTTTCTTCCCGGAGGGAGAAATGAGTGATGAGGAACTGCTGGAATACCTTGATTTTATAGAAAAAAGAGATTACAGCCTGCAACAGATCAATGCGGAAAAAGCGTCGGAGAAAGCAGGAGCAGAGCGGGCGCAGGGAGAAATAGCGGAGAAAGAAAGTGCTTCGGAAATTCGGACCGCGCAGGAGCGGACGTCGGCAGATCAACCGGTTTGGAATGACTCCGGAGAGGGTATGGTGACGTACGAGGGCCAGATGGGGATTCAGTGTATGGCAGCAGGCGCAGACGGTCTGTATCTTGGCGGTTACAACCGGATCGAATGGGTAGCGGAAGGAAGCGGTGTGCCGGAGACGTTTTATGACGGCTTTTCCGAGGAGGTACAGATATCCTGTCTGTACGAGGCACAGGACGGAAGTGTCTATGCGGGTGCGCGCTGCTTCAACGGGGAGGAAGAACAGCCGCAGTGGCAGGCCAAAATATATCACTTTGACAAAGACGGCGGTCTGCAGAACAGCTTCTACGTGGGAGAAAAGAAGAGAAATATTGTGGATGGACTTGCGGAGGATGAGGATGGCAATCTGTATGTGCACACCAGAATGACAGAGGAGGGAGAGAAGGCTTATCTGCGAATCTATGATAAGGAGGGCAGTCTGCGGGGGAGCATAGCAGATGGAGCCTATGTCAGCGCGATGGTGTCCGGCATCGCAAGGGGCAGGGATGGAAGAGTTTATGTAGCCCTGAAAGAAAAGGACAGCGACCGGAACGTGCTGGCGGCGATCGAAAAGAATACCTGGCAGCCGGAGATCGTCTGCTTATCGGAGAAGGAATCGGACGGCTCTGTGGAGATGCCATGGGATGCTATGAGCGTAACGGCAGACGGTACTTTTGTTTTGTGGAGCTATGATGGTATAGATATTTTCCGCATGGGAGAGAAAAAGCCGGTGCGGGCTGTGGAGCAATGGCAGCTTCCCTGTGGCGTGGAAGGGACAAGGTTCACCTGTCTGGAGGACGGAACAGTGGTGCTGCTGGCGGCAGAGGGAGGAAGAATGAGAAGCCTGACAGGCGGCGCGGAGATCTGGGAAAGAGATCCGGGGCAGATACGATTCTATTATGTGCCGTTGCCTTAAAAAATAAGCGTTGATTTTACTCGGCCTGAACCGAGTCGGAAGAAGCCGAATAAAATATTTACAAACAAAATATTTGATGCCATAATATAGTTAATTCGGAACAGTTGAAAAACTCGGCATGCGCAAAAAGCGTGCGCAGAAATGAGGAATAAAATGAATTTTTATGGGCGTGATGAGCAGTTAAAAAAATTGCAGAAGTTAATAGATACCGAAGAACTTAGTTTCGGATTGATATATGGCAGGCGACGCATTGGAAAAAGTGAGTTGATGAAACAGATAATAGCACGCAACGGAGAGAAAAGTATTTACTATGAGTGTAAACAGGTTGCAGAGGCTACTACGGTAAGGGATATTTGCGATATTGTGGCAGAGATTTTTGAACTTCCCAGCCTTGGCTATACGGATATAGAAGCTATTTTGGATTATGTTTTTGAACGCTCCAGAAAGGAAAAGATCATTTTGGTTCTGGACGAGTATTCCTATCTTCGTGAAAATGTGAAAGGGATGGACAGCATATTACAGACATTAGTTGATAAATACCGGGACACTGCCCACATAAAACTGTTTATTCTTGGTTCCTATGTAGACATTATGAAATCTCTCCTGGAACATTCTAATCCATTGTATGGACGGGTGGATATGACTATTGATTTGAAACAAATGGACTATTATGAAGCAGCGTTGTTTTATCCCGGATTTTCGGAGACAGATAAAGTAAGAATATATTCCGTATTTGGTGGGATTCCTTACTACAACCGTTTGGTAGATGATACAAAAAGTGTGAAACAAAATATCATAGACCTTATTGCATCGCCGGGAGCACGGTTGGAAAATGAGGTCGCTATGTATCTGAATGCAGAAATATCTAAAATGATAAATGCCAATGAGGTGTTTGAAACACTGGCAAGGGGATATTCCAAATACAGTGATATTCTGTCACAGTCACATGTTTCCAGCGGTTCGACACTTGTTGACGTGTTGGATAAACTGATTCGTATGGAAGTGGTACAGAAGACAGCACCAATCAATGACAGCAATAATAGAAAAAAGGCGGGCTATCGGATAGCAGATAATCTTTCGTTGTTTTATTACAGATATATTTTTAAGTATTTATCGCAGATGAAGATTATGAATGAAGATGTTTTTTATGCAAAATACATTGAAAAGGACTTTGAAGAAAATTTTGTACCGCATCAGTTTGAAGAAATTTGTAAGCAATATCTGATTAGAAAAAATAGAATGGGACAGATAGAACCCGTTTTTGAAAAGATAGGAAAGTATTATTATGATAATCAGGCAGAACACACCAATGGAGAGTTTGATGTGGTAACGGAAGATGAGAAAGGATATGTTTTCTACGAAGTAAAATTTAGAAAAAATCCGATAACAGATGCCATGATAGAGGAAGAAATAAGTCAGGTTAAAGCAACGGGGCTTAATTGCTACAAATATGTTTTCATTTCCCGTTCCGGCTTCCAGGGCAGTCAACGGGAAAGTGTACAATTTATTACATTAGAGGAATTATATCAGAACGAATAAAAGTACTTAGGAGCCGGATTTGAAAAAGTCCGGCTCGGTCTGTTTTGTCCCTTTTCCCTTAAAGAAAATCATCCGAAATGTCGATAATAGATTATAGAATTGCAGTCTGGGATGATGAAAAGCAGACCGCAGCAGAGAACAGAAAACCCAGTACACGGATGTACATCTAACATAAGGATATGGTGACAGATATGAAGATTTCAGAAGCAGCAAGCATGTACAGAGTACAGCTCAGTCAGCAGAGGAGCCAGAGAAAAGAGTTGCTGAACCAGAAGGAGAAGCTGGAGAAACAGGCGCAAAGTGCTAAAAAGAGCAGCGCAGGAGTGACTTTGGAGCTTTCTGATGAATATAAGAAGCGGATGCAGGAGCTTGAGGAAAAGATCGATATTCTGAATAGTGAGATCAAGGAGAATGAAAAGGGGCTGGATGGGATCATTGAGACGGAAGTCGGTATTTTCAATGCAGAAAACAGCAAGCAGCAGGCAGATGCCATGAAAAAGTACGCCGAAGACATGGCAAAGTGTCTTGAGATAGCAAGAAGGATCAGCAATGGAGACAAGGTGCCTGCTACCGATGAGAAGAAGCTGATGGACTTTAATATGGAAATCTATATGGCGGCCAAGAATATGTCCGTCATGAATCAGGAGAAGAAGCACAAAGAGTACGATTCCCTATGGGGAGAAGAAGAGGAGAAGGAGTACGCCGACCCGCAGGAGGTGGCCTCTAATTCGGAAATCAACATTGCGGAACCTGCGGGAACGCCGGTAGATGTATCTGAGACACAGGAAGGATAAGGCAGTACCAGAGAGAACAGAAAGAGACAGAAGGGATGGCTGGCAGAGCAGCTGGCGGACAGAGGGATGTTGTTAGACGAGATCAGGGCATATCGGCCCTATAATGAACAGGAAGAAAAGGACAGGGAACTGATATTGCATAGTCTGGAAACCCAGCCGGATATCTTTACAAGGGAAAATTGTCTGGCACATATGACTGCATCGGCATGGGTGGTCAATAAGACGAGAGATAAGGTGCTGATGGTGTACCATAATATCTATCATTCCTGGTCGTGGCTGGGCGGTCATGCAGATGGGGAAGAGGATTTGCTGCAGGTGGCATGCAGGGAAGCCAGAGAGGAGAGCGGAGTTCAGAATGTGCATCCTCTGACGGAGAACATTTTTTCTCTGGAGAGCCTGACGGTAGACGGACACTGGAAAAAAGGAAGCTATGTATCTTCCCATCTGCATCTGAATGTGACCTATCTGCTGGAAGCGGATGAGGAAGAGGTGCTTGCTGTGAAGCCGGATGAAAACAGCGGTGTTGCATGGTTTTCGCTGGAGAAGGCGGTGGAGGCTTCCACGGAGCCTTGGTTTCAGGAGCATATCTATACGAAGCTGAATGACAAACTCCGGGAGGGAGCCTGGAAATAAAAGAGAATACGGGGAACAGGAGTAAAAGCGTATTTTGTGAATATATATTCATGCAAATGCGCTTTTATTTTGTATAAAACTGAATAAAGTGTATATTATTAAAAATATTTGCATAAAATCACACTTGCAATCCGCATGGATTTATTGTATATTGGTCTATAGTTATTTAAAAAAGAAATACGGTACAGAAGCGTAGGCTTCGGAATGGGAGTACGGATGAAAGTCATCGAAGGCGGTGTTACCGCGGCAAAGGGATTTGAGGCGGCCGGAGTGGAAGCCGGTATCAAGTATCAGAACAGAAAGGATATGGCGATGGTATACAGCACGGCACCTTGTACGGCAGCCGGTGTATTTACCAGTAATGTTGTGAAAGCAGCTCCGGTGCTGTGGGACAAAGAGGTTGTAGCACATTCCCCATCTGTTCAGGCAGTTGTGGTTAATTCGGGAATTGCCAATGCCTGCACAGGAAAACAGGGATATGACTGTTGCAGACAGACAGCAGATAAAGCAGCGGAAGTATTGGGGATTTCCACAGATGCGGTGATCGTAGCGTCCACCGGCGTCATCGGCTGGCAGCTTCCGGTTGACCGTTTACAGGCCGGAGTAGAGAAGCTTGCGGCGGCAAAGCAGCCTACCTTAGAGGCAGGAACCCAGGCGGCCGAAGCCATCATGACAACAGACACCATTTCCAAGCAGGTAGCGGTAACGATAGAGATTGACGGTAAACAGGTTACGGTAGGCGGTATGTGCAAGGGTTCCGGCATGATTCATCCGAATATGTGTACTATGCTCGGTTTTATCACAACGGATATCTCGATTTCCAAGGAGTTGCTGCAGGAAGCACTCAGCGAAGATGTGGTAGACACCTTTAACATGATTTCGGTGGATGGCGATACCTCTACGAACGATACGCTGATCGTGCTGGCAAACGGACTTGCCGGAAATGAGAAGATTACGACGAAGAATGATGCTTACTATAAATTCAAAGAAGCATTACATCATATTGATACCACACTGGCTAAGAAGATGGCAGGAGACGGAGAAGGTGCGACCGCTTTGTTTGAGACGAAGGTGATCCATGCGGCATCGAAAGAGGAGGCGCGCATCTTAAGCAAGTCTGTTGTCTGCTCCAGCCTGACCAAGGCGATGATCTACGGTCATGACCCGAATGTGGGCAGAATCATGTGTGCACTGGGATATTCCGGTGTACAGTTTGACCCGGAGCAGGTAGATTTATACTGCGAAAATGACGAAAAGAAGATTCAGATCTGTAAGGGTGGTATGTTGACAGACTACAGCGAGGAGGAGGCTTCCGCCGTACTGGCAGCCCCGGAGGTTCGTGTCATTGTGGACATGCACCGGGGCGAAGCAGAGGCAACCGCCTGGGGCTGTGACCTGACTTATGATTATGTAAAAATCAATGCGGACTATAGAAGTTAAATAGTAACAGTTCAGCCATGCACATGAAAATGAATGAATCATGCTTGCATGAATGAGAGCATTTTCATGGGCATGAGCAGAGCGCCCGTATATGAGCAAAGATAGTTGCGTAGCAACGGTAAGCACATGAGTGCGGCTTTGCGAATGGCGCGGTGAACTGTTATGTTAAATGTAAATTAGGATAGAAACGAGGTTTATCATGGAACAGAAGGAAATGGACAAAATTCTCGGAAAAGCGGAGGTCTTGATCGAAGCTCTTCCTTATATTCAGAAATTCAACCGTAAGATTATCGTAGTAAAATATGGCGGCAGTGCCATGAGCAATGAAGAGTTACAGAAGAACGTTATCAAGGATGTTACCCTGTTGAAGTTAGTTGGCTTCAAACCGATCATCGTACACGGCGGTGGTAAGGAAATCAGCCGCTGGGTAGGCAAGGTTGGCAAAGAAGCAAAGTTTGTCAACGGACTGCGTGTGACCGATGAAGAAACCATGGAAATCGCAGAAATGGTTTTGAATAAAGTAAACAAGAACCTGGTTCGTATGGTTGAGGAGCTGGGCGTTAAGGCAGTCGGTATCAGCGGAAAGGATGCCCGCCTGTTACAGTGTGATAAGAAATATTCCAACGGTGAGGACATCGGTTTTGTCGGGGATATCAAGAAGGTAGATCCGCAGGTGCTGTATGATCTGTTAGAGAAGGATTTCCTTCCGATCGTGGCACCGATCGGTCTGGATGACAATTTTAACACCTACAATATCAATGCAGATGATGCTGCCTGTGCCATTGCAAAGGCGGTAGGAGCTGACAAGCTGGTATTCCTGACCGATATTGAGGGACTTTACAAGGACATCAATGATAAGTCCAGTTTCATTTCCCGTCTGACCGCTTCCCAGGCAGACGAACTGATCGCCAGCGGCTGTATCGGCGGTGGTATGCTGCCGAAGTTAAACAACTGTACCGCAGCGATCAAAGAGGGCGTAAACAGAGTCCATATTCTGGACGGACGAATCGCACACTGTCTGCTTCTGGAAATCTTTACGAATCAGGGTATTGGAACAGCGATCATCCGCGACCATGAAGAGATGGCGGAATAGGAAGAGAGTAAGAGTGGAAAGGCATGGTTAGCAGAGAATGAGCGAATTAATGAGCAGTTATATTGACGAGGCAGAGAAAGCGTTATTACATACCTACAATCGTTACCAGGTTGTTTTTGAAAAGGGCGAAGGTGTTCACCTGTACGATATGGATGGAAAAGAGTATCTGGACTTTGTATCCGGTATTGCCGTATTTGCTTTAGGATACCAGAATAAGGAGTATAATGATGCGTTAAAGGCACAGATTGACAAGATCATCCATACTTCTAATTACTATTATAATATTCCGGCAATTGAGGCAGCCAAGAAGATTAAGGAAATCTCCGGTATGGACAGGGTTTTCTTTACCAACAGCGGCGCGGAAGCGATCGAGGGAGCTATTAAAACTGCCAGAAAATATGCTTATCTGAAAGATGGTACAACAGACCATGAGATCATTGCCATGAATCATTCTTTCCATGGAAGAACCATGGGAGCACTGTCTATTACGGGCAATCCCCATTACAGGGAAGCTTTTGAACCGATGATCGGTAATATCAGGTTTGCTGACCTGAACGATTTTGACAGCGTACTTGCCCAGGTGACTGATAAGACCTGTGCGATCATTCTGGAAACGGTGCAGGGTGAGGGCGGTATCTATCCGGCAACGGAAGACTTTTTACAGAAAGTAAGAAAGCTGTGTGACGAGAAAGACATCCTGATGATCTTAGATGAGATCCAGTGTGGTATGGGACGTACCGGAACGATGTTTGCATGGCAGAGATATGGTATCAAACCGGATGTGATGACAACGGCAAAGGCACTTGGCTGCGGCGTGCCGGTAGGGGCTTTCCTGATGACCGAGAAGGTAGGAGCCCATTCACTGGTAGCAGGCGACCACGGAACGACTTACGGTGGCAACCCGCTGGCTTGTGCCGCTATCTGTAAGGTAATTGAGTTGTTTGAGAAACAGAAGGTACTGGAGAATGTAAAGGTAGTCGGCGATTATCTTGGAAAGCGCTTAGACGAGCTGGTAGAGGAATTCGACTGTGTAGAGACAAGACGTGGCATCGGCATGATGCAGGGACTTGTGTTTAACAGACCAGTAGGCGATATTATTGTAAAAGCGATGGAGAACGGACTGATCCTCATCAATGCGGGAACCAATATCATCCGTTTTGTACCGTCTCTTATTATTACAAAGGAAAACGTAGACGAGATGATGAAGATACTTCGCAGGAGTATGAAGGAAATATTATAGATAATTGCGAAAGCGAGAAACTATCTATGAAAGTGTGCAAATCGAATAACCAGCTAGGACGCGCTTTCGCTCCGTTCCAGACGCAGTGGCACATAAGTGGCTATAATACAGCCACTAAATGCCAGCGTCTTCCAAGGGTCCTATGCTTGGTTATTGATTTGTACACTTTGTGATGAAGAATAGTGAGTTTTGCAATGATCTAAAGGAAATATTAGGTTAGATATAGAAGGAGAAAGATAGTGACTCTGAAAAAGAGATTAGGCATGATTCTGGCGATCGCTGCGGTTGCAGCGGGTGTTTATGGTGTGGGAAAAGCAGGAATCGCAATAAAGCAGACGCAGGAGCCGCAGGAGAGCGAGAACCTGTTCGGACACCGGGAGACTCTGTATCTGTGGTACACAGATGAGGCACTGACGGATTACCTGGGGAGCGTAGCCCTGTCCTACAGTGAATATCAGGACGAGGTGCGTATTGTGCCGGTTTATTCCTCGGGACTGGAATACCTTGAGACGATCAATCAGGCATCCCTTACCACCGATCAGGTACCGGATCTGTATATTGTCAGCAATGACTCCCTTGAGAAAGCATATCTGGCAGGGCTGGCCTCGGAACTGAGAGTTCCGGAGGGAGAGAAGGCTTTGCAGGAAGTGTTCCCGGAGGCGGCGATCGATGCGGTCACGTACCATGACAAACAGATTGCATACCCTTTTTATTTTGAGACAAGCAGTCTTTTGTATAACAAGACTTATCTGAATGATTGGGCAAAAAATCAGATTGAAGCGGAGGCAGATACCCAGACGGGTGAGGAGGCACAGAGCCTTATCGACAGCGGGGCTGTAACACCGGAAGAGACAGACGAAGAGAGCACAGAAGGAAATGCAGATGTTTCCGCGGTGCCTCAGGATACCGGAGAATCGCAGGAAAGCATAGTGTCGCAGGAAGCCGTGGAACAGAAGGTGCAGGAGACACTTCCGAAGACGATCGATGACATCCTGACCTTTGCGGATGAATATGATGCGCCGGAGCAGGTGGAGGCTGTCTTTAAGTGGGATGTGTCCGATATTTTTTATAATTATTTCTTTGTAGGAGATTCCATTGATGTGGGAGGACCGGACGGAGACCGGGCAGACCAGATCCACATATACAATGAGGACGCAATCCGTTGTATGAGGGTGTACCAGAGCCTTAACCAGTTCTTTTCCATTGATACAAAGGAGATCAGCTACGATGCTGTCCTGCAGGATTTCATCGATGGAAAGATCGTGTACACCGTAGCGACGACCGATGCGCTTGCAAAGATTGAGCAGGCAAAGGCAGAGGGAAACTGCCCATATGAATATCTGGTTTCCAAGCTTCCCGATGTGAGCGATACGCTCAAATCCTCATCCCTTTCCGTGACCCAGAGCGTGGTAGTTAACGGATACTCCGAGAAGAAGGATATGGCGAATGATTTTGCGGTATATCTGACAGAAGTCTGCACGGCGGATCTGTATGGCAGAACAGGAAAGCTTCCGGTATATATGGACAGTGATCTGTATGATGATCCAAATCTTGCAGCGTTCCGGGAGGAATACGAGGCTTCGGTCCCGATGCCGAAAATGATAGAGACCAGTAATTTCTGGGTGGAACTGGAGATTGCTTTTGCCAAGATCTGGGACGGTGAGGATGCCAACGAGGATCTGAAAGCACTGTCCGAGAAAATTATGGGACAGGTGCTCGGCGAAGAATATACAGAAGAGTATCTCGATGTTCCGGTGGAAGAGACAGGTGATGCACAGGAAGGCGATATGCCGGAGGCAGACACTTCGGAAGAAACAGCCGAATAAAATATAAAATGACGGATACACTAAAGACAGGATACAAAAGTAACCTGTCTTTTTGTTATGTAATAGGAAAATGCGCGCACTTGTGCAGGCGCATTTGTAGGGAGATGCGGAATGTTAGGATTTTGGATTGCATTGTTATCGGGAGCACTCATGAGTATACAGGGAGTGTTCAACACGCAGGTCACAAAGACCTCGGGAATCTGGGTTGCAAATATTTTCGTGCAGTTCACAGCGCTGTTGGTCTGCATTGTGGCATGGCTTTTTACGGACCGGTCTTCACTCTCAACTCTTATGAAGGTGGAGCCGAAATATATGTTGCTTGGCGGTGCTATCGGGGCGTTCATCACCTACACGGTCATCAAGGGCATGGAACTGCTCGGACCGGCGAAGGCGGTAATGCTCATCGTGATCTCTCAGTTGATCGTAGCATACCTGATCGAAGTGCTTGGATTGTTCGGTGTGGAGAAGCAGCCGGTAGAGATGCGCAAGCTGGTCGGGATGGGAATTGCAATCGTCGGAGTTGTGATTTTTAAGTGGACATAGGAAAAGATTTGTCTTACAATGTAAATACGGTGCGTAGCGGGGATTTTCTTGAAGAGCAAGGCTCGGAAAGGGAATTTATGCAGCGAAAAATAAGTATTTTGATCATGTGTGCGTTGTTTCTGCTCGGCGGGTGTACCTCGCGGGAACAGCTTGTCTTCGAGTCGGATCAGGGGCCGATAGAGACAGAGCAGGAGCAGACGGAAAATGACGCACCCAAAGAGAATGATATAGGGGAAACCGGAGAGGTTTCTGTACAGGAGCAGACAGGCGGGACAGTGGAGCCGGAACCGGAGAGCATATACATACATGTCTGTGGTGCGGTGACAGATCCGGGGGTATATGAATTACAGAGTGGTGACCGTGTCTATGAAGCCGTAGAGAAAGCCGGCGGATTCACCGCAGAAGCAGACCAAGCTTATGTAAACCAGGCAAAGCTTTTGCAGGATGGTGTCAGGCTTTACATTCCAACGGAGGAAGAAAGCGCGGAGATGGGGATTCTTATGCAGGGTGAGGATTCTTTTTTAGAAAGCGGAGATCCTTCAGACCCATCTCAGGAGAGCACCACGCAGGACGGAAAGGTCAATATCAATACGGCTTCGGAGGCAGAACTTTGTACGATTCCGGGGATCGGCGCGACCAGAGCGCAGGCGATTCTTTCTTACCGTGAGCAGCACGGGGCATTCGGAAAGGTCGAGGATATCATGAACGTCAGCGGAATCAAGGAAGGTACCTACGAGAAAATAAAGGATTTTATCAAAACAAAATAGCGGCTGCCAACAGAAGGCAGTGTGAGCATAAGGAAGCCATGCGCGGAAATGGGGAGTAAAATGGCACAGAGGATTCTGGTAGTAGATGATGAAAAACTGATTGTGAAGGGAATCCGTTTCAGTCTGGAACAGGATGGTATGGAAGTGGATTGCGCCTATGATGGGGAAGAGGCTCTGAATTATGCCAGAAACAATACGTATGACATGATCCTTCTGGACGTGATGCTTCCTGTTATGAATGGCTTTGAAGTATGTCAGCAGATCCGTGAATTTTCCAATGTACCGATCATCATGCTTACG
The DNA here is from genome assembly GCA_934385475.1 of uncultured Lachnospiraceae bacterium. GTDB lineage: Bacteria > Bacillota > Clostridia > Lachnospirales > Lachnospiraceae > UBA3282. The sequence goes on from CAKRPS010000025.1 coordinate 27,321, forward strand.
GCAAAGGGCGATGACATGGACAAGATTCTCGGACTTGATTACGGTGCGGATGACTATATTACGAAACCCTTTAATATTCTGGAGGTTAAGGCCCGGATCAAGGCGATCATCCGGAGAACCAGCAGAAGAAATGAGGAGCGGGATGTGCCGAAGACAGTAGAACGCGGAGCGATGCGGCTTGATCTGGACAGCAGGAGAGTGTACATCGGGGAGCATGAGATCAATCTGACAGCCAAGGAATTTGAGGTGCTGGAGCTTTTGATCCGCAATCCGGGTAAGGTTTACAGCAGAGAGAATCTGTTGAAGCTGATCTGGGGCAGTGACTATCCGGGAGATGTGAGAACTGTTGATGTCCACATCAGAAGACTGCGGGAGAAGATTGAAAAGGTTCCGGGCGACCCGGTATACGTAAAGACCAAATGGGGTGTGGGCTATTACTTTGCTTAGAGAAAAGATACATAAAATTACATTCTTGAGAAGTCTGAAAGTAAGAATCTTTCTGATTCTGCTTATCGTGGGGATGATTCCCTGTTTTTGCATGCGTTATGCAATCGTACGGAATTATGAGCAGCGGGCGGTCAGTGTGAGAACCTCTGATATCACAACGCAGCTCAAGATTCTGGCAAATCACCTGATTACCTATCATTATTTACAGGATACCTCCTCGGAGGTCATCAATGCGGAGCTGGATCAGTTATCCAACCTGTATGATGGACGTGTGCTCATCATCAATGGCGATCTGAAAATTGTGAAAGATACCTATGGAATCAGCGAGGGAAAAACGATCATCTCGGAAGAGGTAATCCGCTGCATCAAGGGAGAGAGTACCAGCAAATACGACAGGGAAAACGGTTACGTGGAGATGACGATTCCCATTATGGAGACAATTCCGGGAAGCAATGAGGAGAAGACAGCAGGGAACAAGGATATTGTGCGGGGCGTTATGCTGGTGAGTGCTTCAACGGACAATATCGTAGCGACGATGGATATTTTGAACAGGCATGCGCTCGTCATAGAAGTCATTATTGTGGTGGCGTTGTTTGCACTGTCCATTGTGGCAGCCAAGCTTCTGTTCAGACCCTTTGAAAAAATTACAGAAGCCCTGAACCAGGTGCAGGAAGGGTATACAAACGATCCAATCACAGTGACGGATTATCTGGAAACGGAGCATATCGGGGATGCGTTTAACCGGGTTCTGGGCAGAATGAAGGTGCTGGATGATTCCAGGCAGGAGTTTGTGGCGAATGTCTCCCATGAGCTGAAAACGCCGATCACATCGATGAAGGTACTGGCAGATTCGCTCCGGATGCAGGAAGATGTGCCGGTAGAGCTCTACCGTGAATTTATGGAGGATATCGCGCAGGAGGTAGACCGTGAGGACAAGATCATCAACGATCTGCTGGCACTGGTCAGGATGGACCGGACGGCGGCAGACCTTGATATTGCACAGGTGGATATCAACCAGCTTGTGGAGAATGTGATGAAGAGACTGCGGCCGATTGCCGTAAAACGGGATGTGGAGCTTGTATACGAAAGCGCAAGACCGGTGACGGCTGCCGTCGATCAGGTGAAAATTTCGCAGGTGGTTTCCAATCTGGTGGAGAATGCCATCAAGTATAATAAGGAGCATGGCTGGGTCAAGGTGACGTTGGATGCGGATCATCAGTTTTTCACCGTGGAGGTGGCCGATTCCGGAATCGGAATTCCGGAGACTTCACTGGAGCATATTTACGAGAGATTTTATCGTGTGGATAAATCGAGATCAAGAGAAATCGGAGGAACCGGTCTGGGACTTGCCATCACAAGAAACGCGATTCTGATGCACCGCGGCTCTATCAAGGTTACAAGCAAAGAAGGGGAGGGCACGGTCTTTACCGTAAAGATCCCACTCACATACATTGCCGTCTGAAACGGAGGTTTTCCGGCACAGGCTGGATAGAACAGACCGTAAGACGCATGGGAGTGAAGAGAATGTTAAAGAAAAAAGAGACAGGCATGGTGAAAAAAAGAATACAGATGCTTCTGGTGCTGGTTTGTCTGCTGGGCGTGCTGACAGCATGTGGACAGCAGGAAACGAAGCAGGAGGGACAAAGCTACCAGATTTACTGTGTCAGCAACGACGAAGCCAAACTGGTGAGTTACACCTATCAGACGCAGAGCGAGGATACGGCGGTCTTGCTGGCAGAGTTGCTTACGCAGCTTGAGACGGTACCGGCAAAGTTCGAGTATGAAGCACCGCTTGACAGAGGTTTTCACGTGGTGAACTATACTTTGGACAACGGTCTTCTGACGATGGACTTCGATGAAAACTATAGCGGAAGAGAGACGACGGTGGAGATCCTGTTCCGGGCGGCGATCGTGAGGACGCTGATCCAGATTCCGGGCATTGAACACGTGGCGTTTACCGTGCAGGGGGAACCGCTGACAGACTCTGCCGGGATTGCCATAGGAATGATGGACGCGGAAACCTTTATTGAAAATGCCGGAAATGAGATCAATGCCTATGAAAAGGTAAATCTCAGACTGTACTTTGCGGATGAGACCGGAAACGGGCTCGTTGAGGAGAATCAGAGGAATGTTGTCTACAACAGCAATATCTCCATGGAGAAGCTTGTGGTGGAAAGGCTGATCGCAGGGCCGCAGGCAGAGGGAGATTATCCGACCATCAATCCGGAGACAAAGATTGTCAGTGTCACGGTAAAAGATGGAATATGTTATGTAAACTTGAGCGAGGCTTTTTTAAGCCAGCCATACAATGTGACATCGGATGTCACGATCTATTCGATCACAAACTCTCTGGTGGAACTGCCCAATGTCAATAAGGTGCAGATCTCTGTCAACGGGGAGACGAATCTTTTTTACAGGGAAAATGTAAATCTGGCAACTGTTTTTGAACGGAATCTGGATCTGCTCTCAAGCAGCCAGACGGAGGAATAGAAGGAGAGGAACATGCGTAGGCCGATAGCAATGCTGGGCCTTGCATTTGTGCTGATCTTATTGGGGATTGTCTCTTACAGTCCCCACAGACCGAAAACCTATGCTGATCTGGATCGGGAGCAGGTGACGGTTGTGGGGAGTGTGGAATGGAAGGAATATAAGCAAACCGGCGGAGAGAGGACACTTGTGGTATCTTTGGAACACGTCATGGTTCTGAAACCGGAAAAGGTCTCTGCGCTGGAACAAATCACGTCACAATCTGACAAAGCATCCAATTTCTATGATTTCATAAATGCGGGGTTCTTTGAAAAGAACAGAAAAGAACACAAAACAGTACAGGACGAACTCTGTCTGGAGGGAACAGAGGAAATTCGGGGAATTCTCTGTTATCTTGAACAGAAAAGCACTACAGGAGAGAAGCTTCCGAAAATGGGGAGTCTTGTTCTGGTGGAGGGAAAATTCCGTGCGATGCGTCAGGCAACCAATCCGGGAGAGTTTGATGCGGCTGTCTATTATCAGACTATGGGGCAGCAGGGGCGGCTGATGAACGGAAGGATTCTGGTGCAGGGAGAGGAGACGGATCATTTTCGGGAACGCTTGTATCAGTTACGGGAATATCTCGGTCTGCTTCTGGATGCCTGTTATCCGGAAAAAGATGCGGCCGTCATGCGGGCCATGCTGCTGGGAGAGAAAGGGCTTCTCTATCAGGATACCAAGGAGCTGTATCAGCAAAACGGCATCATACACATATTAAGTATCAGTGGACTTCACATTTCACTTCTGGGAATGGGATTTTACAAGCTTTTGCGAAAAGCACGCATCCCCCTGAAAGCGGGAGCAGCTCTGTCACTGTTGTTTATGTTCTGCTATGGCAGCATGACGGGCATGGTGGTGTCTGTCGTGCGTGCCTTTGTGATGTTTGCCTTTCACATGGCGGCACAGATGGTGGGAAGGACTTATGATATGCTGACGGCTATGGCGGTGGCGGCAGTTTTGCTTTTGCTTTCGCAGCCCTTATATCTGGAACACAGCGGCTTTCTGTTTTCGTTCTGTGCGGTCTGCGGGATTGGTACGGTACTGCCTGCCGCACAGGAAAATTACCTGTGGAAGTGCAGGCCGCTTGAGAACTTTTGCGGGGGCATTGTGATCTCTGCCTGTACGCTGCCGGTGTATCTGTGTTATTATTATGAATTTCCACCCTTTTCCGTTCTGCTGAATCTTGTGGTGATACCGGGGATGACGGTGGTTCTGGTATCCGGTATCCTGACCGTACTGACAGGGGTGTGGGCTGTTGCGATAGGGAAAATTGTCTGCCTTCCGGGAAGCCTGATTTTGTTTCTGTATGAAAAGCTGTGTGCTCTCTGTGCCGGACTGCCCGGTCATACCTGGATCACCGGCTGTCCGGCAATCTGGCAGATTGTTTTTTTTACCTGTTTATTGAGCCTTGCAGTTTACATAAGTCCGAAAGCTCCAAAGCTGTTTTTCTGGATGCTCTTTATGGTGGCACTGCGTGTTCTGGTGCCGCTTCATCAGAATGAATTTGACATCCACATGGTAGATGTGGGGCAGGGCGACTGTATTTATGTGCATACACTGGATGACAGAAGCTTCCTGATCGATGGAGGAAGCACGGATCGCAAAGAGGTCGAGCGGTATCAGATCCTTCCTTTTCTGAAGTATCAGGGAACAGACCGGCTGGAATTCGTGCTGGTGACACATCCGGACAGCGATCATATGAATGGGATTCTGGAGATGCTGGAGGATTATGAGACAAACGGCATCACGATAGGAACGCTCCTTCTGCCAGATATCGCAGAGGAGTGTCAGAATGAAAACTATCTGTTGCTGTTGCAAAAGGCGGCAGAAAAGGGAATTCCGGTACATCGAATCAGCGCAGGTGAGAAGATACGAATTGGAGAAGTTATGTTAACTTGCATGCATCCGCAAAAGAAAGGCAGCTACAACGATACAAACGCTGAATCAGTGGTATTACATCTGCGTTATGGACAGTTTACGGCGCTTTTCACAGGAGATCTGGAGGGAGAGGGGGAGAGACAGCTTCTGGAGGAGCTGGAAAAACAGAAGGTATCCCTTTTGAAGGTGGCACATCACGGCTCTTCCGGGGCGACTTCACAGGAATTTCTGGACAGGATTGCTCCCTCTGTGGCGATCATATCCTGCGGACAGGATAATTCTTACGGACACCCACATGCGGAAACCTTGCAGAGACTGGAGAATGCCGGGGCCGGGATCTATGTCACGAAAAGCTGCGGGGCTATTACTGTAAAGGCAGACCGGAAAGGGCGATTCGGAGTGTCCGGATATATAAGATAACGTTGTTTTGTGGTCGCTGTTCTGCTATAATAACGGAGACATAAGTCTATTGAGGAGAAAAGAAAATGCAGGTTATTTTGGAAAATGAAGAGCTGAGAATTGAAATTAACCGTTTTGGTGCGGAGCTGGCAAGGATATATGGAAAAAGGAATGACACAGAGTACTTATGGAGCGCGGATCCGAAGTACTGGAAGAGAAGTTCTCCAGTGTTGTTTCCTTTTGTGGGAAGCCTGAAAAACAAGGAGTATCGCTTTGAGGGAAAAACTTATCCGATGGGGCAGCACGGTTTTGCACGTGATATGGAGTTTGTGATAGATTCCCAGAGTGAAAGCGAAGCATGGTTTTCTTTAACTTCAAATGAAGAGACCCTTGAGAAATATCCCTTTGAGTTTGTTTTGCGGGTGGGATATCAGCTGCAGGGAAAGGAACTGAAGGTGTTGTGGCAGGTAGAAAATCCCGCGCAGAAGGAAATGTACTTCTCGATCGGTGGACATCCGGCGTTTATGTGCCCCTTAAAGCAGGAGGGAAAGCAGTCTGAGTATTATCTGAAATTTGACTCTGCAAAGCCGCTTTCCTATGGGCTGGTCAACGAGCAGGGACTGATGATGGAGACAGAGGAGATTCTGCAGACGGAAAACGGCATCGTAAAGATTACAGATAACATGTTTGACCGGGATGCACTGGTTATTGAGAGAAGACAGGCAACGGCGGTCAGTCTCTGTACACCGGATCAGAAGGAATATCTCACGGTGCGTTTTGATGCGCCGTTGTTCGGGGTGTGGTCTCCGGCAGGCAAGGGAGCACCGTTTATCTGTATTGAGCCTTGGTATGGACGGTGTGACAGAGCCACGTTTAATGGCAGTCTCGAGGAACGGGAGTATGGAAACACCCTGAAGGCCCAAGAGACATTTAAGACAGAATATGTGATTTTGATTGGGTAGGGAGACGGAATATGAAATTTATAAAGAAACATCCATATGTGTTTCAGGTCGTACTTTGCCTTGTAATTGGTCTGGCGATTTCCTGTACGCAGCATTTTATGAGTGGGCTGGAGGCCGAAAGCTTTGTGGGAAGCCTGCTTGTTGGGGCTGTTTTTTATGCTCCGTTTGTCCTTTTCCCGATTATTGCAACTTTGTATGAGATCATACTCTTGCTGGGCGTGAGCAGACCACAGAAAGCAGAGGCCATGCAGTTTAGCAGAAAGATTTTAGCAGGAATCTATGACCTGATCCTCCTTTTAATGGCGGTTTTGTATGGATATCTGTATCTTGCGTTAGGCGATGTGGTATTTGGGGCCGGATGGCAGGAGCAGCTTTATAATGCACAGCGCCATTCACCGGTTGCACCGGAGCATGGGGTGACAATCTGTGTCATTCTGCTTCTGGCGGCTGTGGGAGTTTTCTTTCTGAAGTGTACGAATGTGAAGGAGGTTCCACCGCTTACAACGGTGCTTGCTATTTCCGCGACCTATCTGGGCGGGGCGCTTATTGTAGTGTTCACCTATCAGGTGGTTGATTTTACGGATTATATAGATTATTGTCTGCTGCTTTTGCCGATCGTTTACTTTGCGGTTGTGGCAAGAGAAGTGATCGTTAAGATGCGGGAGTATGAGATAGATGGGGAGAGAAGCAGTAAGCTGGACAAGGTTCCTTTGCTCGGAGCATGCAACAGGCTTCTGCAACAGAAGAACCGTTGGCCGGTGGCAGCTTTTCTGCTGATGTGGCCGCTTCTGGGAATTGTGATCATAATACTGCTTCTGTTTGGACAGGAACCGGCATCCGTGATCCGGGCATTTACAGAGACAAGCGATTTCAGACTTTCCACCAAGGTTTCACCGCAGAATCTCTATTATGATGAGCATTATCTTTGTACGGTGGCTGCGGGCGGTAACCGGAAGATCGTGAAACCGCTCAGGCGGGGTGTGCGGCATGGACATGAGGTGATCGTCAATCGTCAGCTTTGCGTTGCGAATGCGTTTGAGCAGGTTCTGGAAGAGAGAACACCGGGATTGCACCGCAGAGTTAGAAACTTCTATGATACCTATGGTTTTCCGGTTGCGAAGCTGATCAGGAAGAACTGGATGGCTGACATGGTCTATTTCCTGATGAAGCCGTTAGAATGGCTGTTTGTGATGATTCTGTATCTGACAGAGGTTCACCCGGAAGATCGTATTGCGCTGCAGTATACCGGAAAGAGCCTGCAGGATTTCAACGATAAGAGAGGAGAGCTGGCATGAAAAACAAAGGGTTCGTGATGCTGGCGTGGATAGCCACTCTGGCAGCCTTTTTGATTCCGGTGGTATTGATAGCTGCTACCAATCCACATAAACCTCTGTATGAGGAAAGGGAAGCCGTGAGCCTGCCGGTGATTGAGGATGAAAGCAGTCCGGCAGCAGATCAGAACGTGGATGCAGCAGGAGAAAAGCAGGAAGAGACGACAGCAGATGAAGAGCCTGACGGAGAGCAGCCTGTGTTTGAAAAAGCCACGAAGGAGCAGCTTGCATTGTATGAATCACTGGAGGCAGAGTGCTCCTGCGAGACGGAGAGTGGTATCCGGATGAGCCTGATCGCCACCGACAGGGCCTGTGGCAGCAGTTATTATACGTTGTTAAAACAGGATGGAGATGAATATTATGTCAATCAAAATCCTTTTGACAATACAGGAGGGCAGGCTCTTTTTATAACGTTCGAGGATGACAAGCTTGGATTTGCAGCGCTTTCCTACAATGGAGGAGACTCGGGGATGCTGTTTCGGACAGAGGATGGGGGAGAGCATTTTACTTATATACCTGATCCGATCGAGCCACAGATTGAGCTGAGTGACAGCGAGAGCTACTGTCCGTTTGTAATTCCTGAGAGCATCCTTAAGGAGGATGGGAAACTGGTTCTTCTGATGAGACAGGGGCAGAACGGCGATTATGCGGGGGCGGAAGGATACTGTGCCGGAGAATATGAATCGACGGACGATGGACTAACCTGGCACTTTGTGAAGGAGATTCCTGTCGAGCTTGACGATGAGCTGTAAGGAAAGGTATGGCATATTTTGCTGTTTTGTATTATAGTATAGGGTGTGATGTGAGTTAGTTTTCCTTAACATCACACCCTATTATAGAAAATACGGAGGACAGAGATATGTTGGAATTTCGGTATGATACACAGCTTCTGATTGAGGGGAAGGACCTTGACGAAGACGAAATCAACGATTACATTACGGAGCATTTTAAGGGTGACTGCCTTCTGGCTGTTGGGGATGAGGAGCTGATCAAGATTCATTTCCATACCAACGAGCCGTGGGATGTGCTCAAATACTGTGCAACCCTCGGAGAAATCTATGATATCGTGGTAGAGGATATGGACAGACAGGCACGTGGACTGCAGGGATAACAGAGAACAGCGGAGAATAGATACACATGCAGAAACTGAATGAAGAGATCAAAACCGGACAGCTTCGGCAGGTGTATCTTCTCTATGGAGAGGAAGCCTATCTGCGAAGTCAGTACCGGGATAAACTGAAAACGGCGCTTCAGGGTGGCGGTGATGCGATGAACTGCCATTATTTTGAGGGAAAAGACATTGTGGCTGGAGAGATTATTGATCTGGCAGAGACGATGCCGTTTCTGGCAGAGAGAAGGGTGCTCGTATTGGAAAATTCCGGTCTGTTTTCTCATGGGGGTGAACAGCTGGCAGAATATCTACAGGCTCCGGCACCAACCGCGTACTTTGTCTTTGTAGAAGCATCGGTGGATAAGCGCAGCAAGCTGTATAAGGCGGTTACGGCCAAGGGAAGAGCTGTGGAGTTCAAGGCGCAGGATGAGAGCGTCCTGCAACGGTGGATTCTTGGAATCCTGAAAAGAGAGGGAAAGAATATCACCGGAAATGACCTGAATTTTTTCCTGGATAAAACCGGAAGCGATATGGAGAATATCCGCGCGGAACTGGAAAAGCTGCTCTGCTACTGTATGGACCGGGATGTGATCACAGCGCAGGACATCGAGGATGTCTGCACCAAGCAGATCAGTAACCAGATTTTCGATATGATCAATGCCATTGCGGACAAGAAGCAGCGCAAGGCTATGGAACTGTACTATGATCTTCTCGCGCTGAAGGAGCCGCCCATGCGGATTCTGTATCTGATCACAAGGCAGTTTAACCTTCTCTTGCAGGTGAAGGAATTGAAGGCTAAGGGCTGTGATGGAAATACGATCGGAGAAAAGGTGGGGCTGGCCGGATTTATTGCAAGAAAATATATGACGCAGGCATCCAGGTTTCGCGTTGAGGATTTAAGGCGTGCAGTGGAGGACTGTGTGGAGGCAGAGGAAGCGGTCAAGACCGGTAAGATGAACGATGTGATGAGCGTAGAACTTCTGATTGTCAGATACAGCAAATAAGAAAAGGAAGAAGAAATGACAGGATTTATAACCGTTGTAGTAATTATTATATGGATTATATTGAAAAATAAAGGAATTGCTGATCGGATTGGCAAAAGCCAGAGCATGCCGAATACAACGATTACATCGGCGGGCGATCCTGCACGCAAAAAAGAGATGATGACAGCGGGAACCCATCCGCAGGCAGCAGGAAAGAAGCCGGCGGCCAGACAGGAGAAAAGGGATGCTGACGATGCACGGGAAGATGGACATTCTACAACGGCGTATCTGTTGGAAAAGGCGCAGGCGGATGAACAGGCACACGCCAGAGAGAAGTATGAGGAACAGAAGAGACTGCGGGAGTCAAGAGGTGGCCTGATGGTTGCGGAGAGGCTGTACGACGGAGATCCGGTGCCGGGCGGAAAAAGGTGCGTGGTATGCGGATACTGTGGCGCAGAGAATCTTGTGCCGATGGCGGCAAGATCGCAGTATAGCTGTTATTTTTGCAGGGAACCATTATAGGTAATTGCGAAACTACAAGTAAAAGCAACTATTCAGAACCCCATTCGCAAAATCGCCTTTTCAAGGCTTACTTTTTGCTCATGTGGTTATCTCGCCATATAAAATTGCTGTTCTGTATGAATGCAAGCATTCACAGAAAGCAATTTTGCATGGCTCTGAATAGTTACA
>CAKRPS010000026.1 GCA_934385475.1 uncultured Lachnospiraceae bacterium
AATTGATCGTAATGATATTCCGGCATTTTGGAAAAAGCAGGACATTCAAATCAGTTTTTCTGATTATGAGGGGCATTCGCTCACGCAGATGGAATCGATGGGAAATGGAGCTGTGCCGGTTGTGACGGAAGTGTCTGGAGTGGTTGATGATATTTCCAATGGCTATAATGGATTTTTTGTTTCAGTTGGGGATTATGTATCTTTGGCAGATCAGGTGCAATACCTATATTGGCATCGGGAACAATTGCCGATTATGGGACAAGCCGCACATGATACTGTATATGAAAAGAGTGATATGAAATCGCACATAGCATTTTGGCGAAAGCTGTTGAATCAAAATAGGTGCAACATTAAGAGCCGATGAATTGACCGCACAGATTTACTCCATGGGAAAATAGTTAGGAGGCAAGAATGGATTTTATCGATAAAGCTATTGAAAAATTAGGTATAAACGAATTACACACAGAAACGCGACCATCTTGGGAAGATTTTGAAAAAAAAAGCATAGGAAAAAAACTCTTTTTATTTGGAGCTGGAAGCGGTGCAGGTTTTTATTGGAAAAAATATGGAGATGATATTCCTGTATGTGGAGTATTGGATAATGGAGCAAATAAACATGGACAGTTTGTGGGCGATGTTGTTCCTGAGGCATCTATTACCAAGTCAAGGAATATTAAAATTACTAGTATTGATGAAATAAAAAAATACAAACCGGATGAACTTGTTATCTTAATAACAAGTTTGTATTATTATGAAGAGATACGGAACCAGTTGAAAGATTATAATATTGAGAATATATATGTTTTGCTGTTTTTGGAAGCAAAATATCGGAAGGAGAATAAAAATTATATAGAGGAAAACGAAAGTGTTTTTTCTAACCTCAAGGAGAGATATGTTGATTATTGTTGTCAACTACCCATTAAAAGAGAGAAAATTGTTTTTGAATCTTTTGGTGCGTACTCGGACCATGGTAAATATATTACGGAGCAGATTCTTAAGAATAGGGATGATTTGGATATAGTATGGATGGTTAATGATATAAATGAGGATGTCCCCCAAGGGGTAAGAAGAATACTATTGAGTAATTGGAAACAGTTTATTTATGAGCTGGAAACAGCGCATATATGGATTATTAACAATATAATACCAGCATATATAAAAAAAAGAAAAGGACAAATTTATATACATACAAAGCATTGGGCAAGTATAACATTAAAGAGATTTTTTTTAGATGCAACAACTATCACCGATGTTCCTGATAATGTGAAACTGTGGAAACATAATGGAAAATGTATTGATTATATGATTACCGGAAGTGTATTTGATCAGGAGTCATGTAGGAGAGGGTTTCATTTTCAAAAAGAATTTATTAATGTTGGCTCTCCAAGAACCGATGCTATGTTCCATAGTGAAGAGAATAAAGAGAAAGTATATAGTTTTTTTCATATGGATCCAGAACAGAAACTTGTTTTATATGCGCCTACGTATAGATATAAAAAAACGGAAGATGTTGGGCATTATGCAGAAGCACGTAATTACGAATTGAATTATGAATTATTAAAAATGGAATTGGAGAGAAAATTTGGAGGTAATTGGTTGATTTTATTAAGACTCCATCCATCTGTGGCAAGTGCAAGTAAGAAAATGACATTACCTTTTTATGTGATTGATGCCAGTGATTATGCAGATAGCGAAGAATTGTGCGCGGCCTGTGAGATATTGATTTCGGATTATTCCAGTATTATGTTTGAACCGGCGTTTGTTAAAAAACCCGTTTTTTTGTTTGCAACAGATAGACAGGAATATATTGATAAAGAATACGATTTGTTAATCGATTATAATCAGTTGCCATTTCCAATGGCGGAATCAAATGCCGAATTGGTAGAAAAAATAAGAGAATTTGATCAAGTCCTTTATGAAAAAAAAGTGTCAGATTTTCTGGATTCTTATGGAGTTCATGAAGATGGTCATGCTAGTGAGAGAGCCGCAAATTTCATTTTAGATTTGGTTGAAACTGTTGGTTAATTCATACTACATGAAAAATGCAGGAGGACATATTGGAATGAAAAATCACTTGGTCAGTGTTATTGTTCCTGTCTATAATGTGGAAAATTATTTGGAAAAATGCATTCGCAGTATCCAAAAACAAACATACAAAAATCTCCAGATTCTTCTTATTGATGATGGTTCAAACGATGGTTCCGCTATAGCCTGTGATGTTTTTGCAGAACAAGACCTGCGAATTCAGGTTATTCACCAGGAGAACCAGGGGGCTGCTACAGCTCGTAAGCGTGGAATCGAGACAGCAGAGGGAGAATATATCTGCTTTGTAGATGCAGATGACTATATTGCTGACGATATGATTGAAAAATTACATTCCAGAATGAAGGATTATGATCTTGTTTCATCAGGGTGTCATTGCCAGAAGCCAAATGGAGAATGGTTTGAACGTTTTGATTCTTATTCTGAAGGTTGTTATGAAGGAGAAAAGGCTTTAACATATCTTTATTCGAATCTTTTGATATACCAATCTCGGTTTGAAGACGGTTTTCTGCCTTTCCTAGTGAACAAAATGTATCGTACGAGCATTTTAAAGCAGGTGGTACTGGAGATTAACTTGAATTTAGTTTATGCCGAGGATAGAGATCTGCTATTTCGATACGTGTTGAAATGTAAAAAGATATGTGTAACGCATCAGGCATATTATTATTACTGTTATCGGAAAGGCTCTGCTGTGAATTCGAAGAATGAACGGTTTTTAAGTAACCTTAACGATTTGTATCTTTCTTTAAAAGATGCCTTTCAAGGGCATAAACAAGAACATATACTTATGTATCAGCTTCAAATGTTTATCAATTCAAGATTGTATTATATACCATACTGGATGGGTTTTTTGCCGGAAGCGCAGATGATGCGATTTATTTTACCTTATTCCCTTTCTGAAAAGAAAAAAGAGATTGTGTTGTATGGGGCGGGAAGAGTGGGCAGAGATTTTCATTGTCAACTATACCGGCGGGAGGATTTGCATGAAATATTATGGGTAGATAAGTCCTGGAAGTCATTTCAGGAAAATGGTTTTACTGTGGAGAATCCTCAGAAGATAGCGGACGTCGAATATGATTGGATTATTTTAGCGGTAAAGGATTCGGAAGTGGCTGGAAGCATCAAGGCAGAATTATGTGAACTGGGAGTCCCGGAACAAAAGATTATATGGCAATCGCCAATTATTTTTTCTTATTAGAAGCAAGGAGTATGAAATATGCCCAAAATATCTGTAATTGTGCCAGTGTATAATGTTGAAAAATATATAAAGCAATGCATGGACAGCTTGCTTAATCAGACGTTTACGGACTATGAGGTGTTATGTATTGACGATGGTTCCACTGATGATTGTGGAAGCATTCTTGATTCGTATGCAAAGCAGGATTGCCGGATCAGAGTGGTTCATAAGCCTAATTCGGGATATGGAAAGAGCATGAATGTGGGATTGCAATTGGCAAAAGGGGAGTATATCGCTATCGTAGAAAGCGATGACTTTGTGGAAGATGATATGCTGGAAAATCTGTATCATGCGGCGATAACCAGTGAGGCAGATGTGATACGGGGAAGATACTTCAGACATATCGGAGATGAGGACATTCCCGCAGGATATTATGAAGGAATTCCAATTAATCAGAAAATCTCTATAGCATCCTGCCCAATGCTGTTTTGTATTGCGGAAACGATATGGACAGGATTATATAAAAGAAAATATATAGAAGAAAATCATATCCGTTTTCATGAGACGGAAGGAGCATCTTTTCAGGATATTTCTTTTTCCTTGCAATGTTGGCTTGGTGAGGGAATAGCGTTTTTTATTGATGAAACCGTTATTCATTATCGAATTGATAATCCGGGTTCCTCCATGAAGAATCCGTCGAAAATATTCTGTGTATTTGATGAATATAGCTGGATTGAAGAACTTTTCGCAGATTTCCTAAAATCGAAACCGGAACTTGACAAATATCTGGTTGCTATGAAATATAGGGATTATTTAAACCATTATTTTAGAGTGGGAAGTCAATATCAATATGCTCTTTTAGTGAGGCTTCAAGAGAATTTCCAAGAAGATGAGCATGCAGGACGAATTGAACCAACCGCTTTTTTACCGCAGGTGTGGGAACACATTCAGAAAATCCAAGAAAACAGAAATAGTTTCTTCGCCAGAACAACGAAGGATAGACATGATGATAGACTCGTTTATTGTCATACAAAGAATGAGGCGGTTTATCAAGAGGCTATTGTCAGACGATTGAAAGAGTATAAAGGCGTTGTTATCTATGGTGCTGGAATTGTTGGACAAAGATTGGCCGGAGCACTTTTGCAGAATGACATTTTGCAAATAATATTTGGAGTCACCTCTGTAACGGGGCAGCCTCAGGTTTGTATGGAATACCCTGTAAAGGCTATTTCGGATCTGGTATATTTGTCAAAGAAATATGCTGTTGTGCTGGCGGCTTCGGAGGACAAGCAGTATGAGATGTATTGTAATTCGGAACGGTTGGGCTTTGAACACATTTTCCGTGTGGATGATACAGTGAAAAAGTGGATAGACGAATTAAAATAAAAATCAATGATGGGATAGCATGTTATGAAGGCAGATGTGATAGCGCAGGAGTTACCGAAGGCACTAATTAAATGGTATCAATTTCGTAAAAATAGTACTGTATTATACGTTACTACGAATAAAGGTGATAAGAAAGACAGAGATATTGCCCTCGTGAAAGTTCTACAGGAAAACGAGATGAGGGTAACTTGTAGAACGGTGGAGGAGTTATTTCTTATTTCACCTGATTCAACGCAACGATATGATTATGTTGTTCTTTCTTCGGCTGCAGAATACTGTGAATGTCCGGAGAAGCTATTGGAGCGGTTACACGGATTATTATGCCCACAAGGCAGAATGCTCCTTGGAGTCAACAATCGAATGGGGCTTCGGTATTTTTGCGGTGATAGGGATCCTTATACCGGTCGTAGCTTTGATGGAGTGGAAAATTATCGGCGTGCATATTCAAAAAAAGAGGATGGTTTTCTTGGAAAAATGTATACCAGAAGCGAATGGGAGATGATGCTTCGACAGGCGGGATTTCAGGCTTTTCGTTTTTATTCGGTGTTTTCCGATCTGGATAATCCTGTTTTTATCTATGCAGAGGAATGTTTGCCGAATGAGGACCTAGCTAACCGGGTATTTCCAACCTACAATTTTCCAGATACGGTGTTCTTGGAAGAAGAATCAATTTATGGAAGTTTAATTGAAAATGGGATGTTTCACCAGATGGCAAATGCCTATTTGCTTGAAGTTTCCATGGATGGAGAGTTGTCCGATGTTTGCCATATTACCTCGTCTATAGAACGGGGGAGAGAGGATGCGCTTTTCACGATGATTCATGATTGTGGAGTTGTGGAGAAACGAGCGGTGTATCCGGAAGGAAGGAAACGATTACGGGAGCTTTATGAGCATGGAATGGAATTAAAATCTCGAGGAATATCGGTGGTTGATGCGAGATTAGATGAGGATGCTTATGTAATGCCATTTATCCATGCGCAGGTGGGACAGATTTATTTGAATAATCTGTTGATGGACGATAAGTCTGCCTTTTTGGAAGCAATGGATCATTTCCGGGATTTGATTCTTCAATCTTCGGAAATAGTGGAACAGGATTGTGGAGATGGGAAGGGCGCTTTACTGCGAAAAGGATATCTGGATATGGTTCCTTTAAACAGTTTTTATCTTGATGGCGAATTTGTGTTTTATGATCAGGAATTCTGTGTAGAAGATTATCCGGCAAATGTGATCATTTATCGTATGGTTTCTAGTTTTTATGCCGGTCATTTAGAGCTTCAGAAAATTATTCCCATGGATGAGCTGTTAGAACGATATCATTTAAAGCAATATTTAAAAAAATGGCAGAAAATGGAATGGGAATTTCTGGGAAAACTGAAAAAGACAGAGGAACTTCGTATTTACCATGAGAAATGCAGACGCAATTTGGAAACAGTTAATGCCAATCGCCAGAGAATGAACTATTCGGAAGCGGAGTATCAGCGATTATTTGTAGATATTTTCAAGAATGTGGATAATCGTAAGCTGATTTTGTTTGGATCCGGTGCTTTTACAGAGCGTTTTCTTGGAATGTATGGAGAACGGTATCCAGTGCATGCCATTATAGATAATAATGAAAACAAATGGGGGCAGGAACTGGAGGGAATTCTTATCCAATCTCCGGACATTTTGCGTAAACTGTCTCCGGATGAGTATAAGGTGCTTATTTGCATTAAAAATTATTTATCGGTTGCCAGACAGTTGGACGAGATGGGTGTCCGGAATTATTCTATTTTTGATTCGGGAAAATCATATCCGAATATACAACCCTTGCCGGTACAGAATGAATCACAGGGAAATCGGGTACCGAAGAAATATCATGTTGGCTACGTAGCTGGCGTTTTTGATCTGTTTCATGTAGGACATGTTAATTTACTACGGCGTGCGAAGGAATTTTGTGATTATCTTATTGTTGGAGTTGTTTCAGATGAGGGCGTATATAATCTAAAGAAACGATATCCGGTGATTCCGCAAGAGGATCGGGCGGAGGTGCTTCAAGCTTGCCGTTATGCAGATCAGGTGGAGATTTTGCCATCTAACTATGGTGGAATCCGGGATGCATACAAGATGTTTCATTTTGATTGTCAATTCTCGGGAGATGATCATAACGACAATATAGGGTGGCTTGCGGATAAGGAGTATTTGAGGAAACAGGGCGCGAATATTGTCTTTTTCCCGTATACGGAGAAAATCAGTACTACAAAGATTAGAGAAAATATAGAGAAATAAGGCACTTCTTGATATTATTCAAATGACTGGTCTGATGAAGGAACAAGGACAGCATATGAATTCGGAAGCAGACTTTGTATGTGGAGATAGGTAATCTTTGATGTGCGATTTTCGGGAAATAATCATGCAGAAGAAAAATGGAAAAGTAACATACAGTAATTGACATAAGAAAAGTAGGAGAATGAATAAAATGCAGGTGGTTTATCAGTCTTCCGGCGTTGTGGATTTATGGAGACCGAATTCTGGATTAAAAAAATATGTGGCAGCGGGATTGACCTCCGGTGTGTTAGATTTGACCAGACTCGATTGGCTTTTTGACTCCGCAAAAATAAAAGAACAGAAACGGTACGCAAGTGGGGCGGTGGAGATGATATTATTAGACCAACCATCGGAGATTGATCGTTTGACACGTCCGTATTTGGAGCAATGCAAAGAATTGGGAATTTCTTTGCCGTTGGCTGTTATGCCGGTTTGCGCTGATTATGAGGAATATTTAGAGCAATATGAAATTTTTCTGAAGTCGTGTATGGGTCTTTGTGCGGCGTATGGAATTTCTTCTATAATGATACCTCCTTTGCAGGCAGATTGGACGATAAACAGAACTTTTTATGATGAGATCGTGACCGGTGCTCAGGATAACAAGCTACAGATTTTGCTGACCAATCAGGTTCGGAATTATAATGGGCATTATATTCGGGGGATTTGTTGTGATGCGGCAGAGGCTGCGGACTGGGTTGACCGGTTGAATCAAATGCATGAGAACAAATGCGTTGGCTTTTTTATGGATATGAGAAACTGCAATATATGTGGTCAGAATATGTACGAATTTGCTGTCGCATTAGGCAGCAGGATCAAAGCTGTGCGAGTGTGTGACAGTGATGGACAAACACCATCTTCTTTAACGCCATTTTCATGTGTATCTAACAGACAGTCCAAGGTGGACTGGCTGAGCTTTTTTAGGGGTATGAGAAAAGTGGAATTTGATGGAGTGATTATGTTGGATGCGGCTGAAAGTGCTGCAGCACTTTCGACACTGCTAAAAACAGCTTTCCTGCGATATGAAAAAAGAATCGGGGAATATTTACAATTTCAAATTGAAATAGAAAGAACTGTTAAAAAATATTCGAATCGCGTCCTTTTTGGTGCGGGAAATATGTGCCGAAATTACATGAAATGTTATGGTAAGGAATATCCGCCGCTTTTTACCTGTGACAACAATTCAGGGCTTTGGGAGACGGAATTTGAAGGGCTGGTAATAAAGAATCCGGAGGAACTGAAAAAGCTGCCGGATGATTGTGCGATTTTTATCTGCAATCTTTATTATGAAGAAATTCAGGAGCAGTTAGAGACGATGGGATTAAACAATCCAATCGAGTGGTTTAATGACGAATATTTACCGTTAAAGTATACGGACTGGTTTGATGGCAGCGAAAGAAAAATGAAGTAAATATGCATTGACAATCAGACGATTAAGTGCGTAGGGCAGAAGGGAAAAGTAATGCTTGAAGTTGGTGTACAGACGCAGAATGTTATTTTAGATGAAAATCCATATGAAGGCTTTGAAATGTTGCGACAGGCAGGTTTTACATGCTGCGATTTTAGCCTGAATGGATATTTGAAAAATACAGATATTTATCGTGCTAATAAGAATAATTTTTTTGATCAATCGGTCGAGGGATTAGAGTTTTTTTTTGCAAAGCATAAAGAAGCAGCGGGAAAAAGTAAAATCCGTATCAATCAGATGCATATGCCGTACCCTATTTTTATTCCAAATGGGAAAGGCAAATTGAATGATTATCTTTGGAATCAGGTGGCTCCAAAGAGTATGGAGATTTGTCATTTCTTGGAATGTTCCAATATTGTTGTTCATGGATTTAAGCTTTCGCGATTTTGGGGAACGGAAGAGGCAGAGTGGCAGAAAACGCATGAGTTTCTTGACTCAATTCTTCCTATGGCAAAGGAATACGGAATTACTGTTTGCTTAGAAAATCTGTATGAGTCAGTAGGAGAGCATCTTGTAGAGGGACCGGGATGTAATGCCCGGAAAGCTGTGGAGCGCATTGATTGCATAAATGCGGAGTATGGAGCGGAGGTTTTGGGATTCTGCTTTGATACAGGTCATGCCAATTTGATTGGTATTGATTTCGAAAAGTTCATTACGACATTGGGATCACGCCTAAAGGTATTACACATTCATGACAATGATGGTGTGGGGGATCTGCATCAGATACCATATACATTTACAAAAACAAGAGAGAACAAGTCCTCTACGGATTGGGAGGGATTTGTCAGAGGCTTGAGAACGATCGATTTTGACGGCGTGTTGAGCTTCGAGACAGCACCGGTGCTGAAAGCGTTTCCGGAGGAACTCAAGCTTGAGGTCTTGCACTTGATTTCCTGCATAGGTAATGACTTTAAGAGGCAAATTGATTTGAACAAGTGATGGTTTCTGGGCTGCCAAATGGCAGCCGAGAATGTTTATGTTAAAACATATCCTTAACAGTATACAAAACAGCACCTTCTTCAGCAGCGCGCCGTTTAACCGGTTCGGTATAACCGTTTTTACTGATGAATACAAGGTGTTTAACAAGGCTGTCGGGAAAGGCTTTCGTTGCAATGACAAGATCCTCATACTCCTCCATTGGCATTGGACGGCTCGTGAACTTACATTCACAGAATAGTGCTTCGGTGCGCTTGCGATTATAGGCTAGAATGTCCACGTCGTCCCGCGCGTGGATTGCTGGATTGTTGCCCCACCATTTCCCTATCTCTGCAGGGATAAACGGGAGTTTCTTCGCTTTTGCCTGCCGCTTTAGGAATTGTATGCAGATATCTTCAAAAGCCTGCCCCATATATGTCGGCAGTTCTGCCAGAATTTCATCGGCTGCCCCCTGTTCCCCTAACAGCTCATAATAACTCTTATTTGCAAATATAAATTGGTACCAGAAGCGATAAAAGTGGTCTGTTAGGGCATAGATTGTTTTTTTACTGGTGGCACCTTCCCCGCAGGGGGTCTTTTTTTCTACAAGTCGGATAGCCTGTAGCGTAATCAGATATTTACTGCATTTGGAGCGTTCTTCATGTGTGAAGTCGGCAATTTCTGATATTTTATTGTATCCGCGGGCGATTGCCTGGAGAATGCTGTTGTATACGTTTGGCTCCCGCAGTTCCATTTTTAGTAACATGATTGGTTCATCATATAGAAACGCACCATTGTGCAATATGGAATCCCGGATATTTTCAGCAATACTGCGCTGGTCGGAAAAGGCATTTAGATACCGGGGGATGCCGCCAAGGATTCCGTATGCAAGCAACTGATCTTCATTGCTGTAATTTGGAAAGAATTTAGCAGCATCCAGATAATCAAATGGCAGCACTTCCATTGAGGCGGTCATTCGTCCATATAACGGACTTTTATATCCCATTACTTCGTTGACCATAAAGCTTACACTCGATCCGCAAAGTACAAGCATTAGGTTTTGACTGAACCACTGGTGGTCAATGGTGTGTTGCAGAATGCTTTTGATTGATGGATTGGGCTCTGCCAAAAAAGGAAACTCATCTATGATCAATACCATTTTTTCAGTGGCGGCTTTACTGGTTAGATATTCAAATGCTTTTTCCCAGGATGGAAAGCTGGCAATATATTGGTTTTCAAAATGAAGCTGGACCAGCTTGGAGAAATCTTCAAGATTTAAGGCATCATTTTTTTCCTGCGCTGAAAAAAAGAGTGTGCTTGGCTTATGCCGGGATGAAAATTCCTGCAGGATAGTAGTTTTTCCTATACGCCGCCTTCCATACATAATTAAAAATTCAAATTGATTATGAAGATACATATTTTCAAGCTGCTCAAGTTCTTCTTTACGTCCAATCATAGGATTGCCCCCTAAAAATAAAAAATTATATACTTATGAGTAGTATACCTATAAGTATATAAAAATACAAGTTTATTTAAAAAATTTACTTGCCCTTTTACCCATATAAAACACTTCCCATTGACAGTAAGCGCAAATAATTCGACGGATTGCATAGAAACGGTGAACCAGATTGCGGAGGTTCAGCCGGAATGGTTTGCAGGACGTGAAGAAGAATATCAGATGTTCCGACAAAGACTGCGGCTTCTTACAACTCAGGGCTGACAAGAGAGTTACAAGAAAAATCGCACTTGCTAAGCTGCAAGTGCGATACTTTTGTTAGTATTACGAGTTCTATGCAGCTCCAGGACGGAACAACATACAACTCTACTATCATTATACATTATATTAATATGAAGTCAAATGAAAAATATTTTATACGCTATACAAATTATTAGAAATATCATAATGTTTTTGTATTATCAGAGATAGTATATTTTTCACTTACAGGATAGGAAAAGTTCTTGCCCATTTTTTGAAAGCCATATTCCATATAATGAGATTGCGTAATATAGTTATTTTCTGTAAGGCTATGTAGTTGCGTAAAAAGTTTAACAAGCCATCTTTGAAATTCTGTTTCTGGAGATTTCAGATCAAGTTCATTTTCATAATAATGTCTTACAATGCCGGCAAATATATCAGCAAACTGTATCGCAGGAGTCACAGCTGAACTTACAAATAATGGCATTTCTAATATGTGATGAAAAGAACGACCAAATTTAGTCTTGAATAGAAAACCGGTGATTGCTTCAGCAATTTTTCGGTCAGCATCTTCGTGTATTTCATCAAAAATCATCAATGCTTTGCCGTAGTGATGATGATTACAGTAGAATTCAATCTTCTTTAATAAAAGATAATACTGCTTGGGGAGATGATTATCAGGAACAATGATAGGTTCTTCGGGTTTATCCATAATTATGGCAAAAATAGCGGCATCATAAGAGGCAATAATGTTTACCATGCCTTCAACATATGCCTTGTTATTTGTGCGGTTCTTAGTAATGGTAGCTTCACGAATAAGCTTTGTGGATTTTATCTCATCCTGCTTTCCGTAAATGGAATCTTTCAATTTATATATTTGATTGGTAATAGGTTTGATGTCATTTTCGTGAAGGCAGACACCGAGCAGAATTGGATTTTTAGTTGAATCGGTTGGACGAGGATATCCACTTTCATCTATAAATGTAAGCATGTTAATGATTACTCTCCTTTGTAAAAATAAAAGTTATGGAAGATGCTATATGAATTTGATTTAAGATCTGGTATCTAGATAAAAAGACTATACAGAAATAATTCAAAGTATACAGAATGAAAATTTTTCTACTGCGCCGAAGGATTACTCCTTCAGCGCATGCTCTCTTATTTTCTCATAAGTAATTTCGCTCAGATCATGTTCCACCTTGCAGGCATCCTCTGCGGCCGTTTTTTGGTCAACGCCCAGAGATACGAAGAAATTGGTAAGTACCTTGTGCCGGTCATAGATGTTTGATGCAATCTCCATGCCGGACTGGGTAAGGGTGATGAACCCGTCTTTGTTCATCTCGATATAACCGTTTTCGCGAAGCTTTTTCATGGCAACGCTGATGCTGGGTTTTGTGAAGTTCATTTCTGTTGCGATGTCGATAGACCGTACCTGACCGATGCGTTCCTTGAGCATCAGGATTGTCTCTAAATAGTCTTCTGCTGATTCATGTATTTCCATGGTAACCTCCTTATAGTTGCGACAGCCGTATTTTGGCTGGTTCGTAATCTCCACATTTTTGATAGTATTCTTTTGCTTTTGAAGTGTTCCCGGTGCATTCGTAGATCACACCGGTATTGTAGTGTGCTTTGTAGCTGTTGACACCGTCTACGGAAAAGTCTTTCATCTGCGCAGCCTTCTGGAACTCGCTGACTGCCTGCTGAAAGAGTCCGTTATTCATATAGATCAGCCCTATGAGAAAGGGAAAATCCGCTCTGCGGCAGAAATCATCGTAGATGCCGAGCAGATTCAGGGCTTCCTGATTGCGCTTCAAGTCAAGCAGGGTATAGCCGTAGGATTCCACCATGGTCTGCACATAGGACAGAGACGGATCGACATCCATGGACAGGCCCATATCAAAGCAGGACAGTGCCTTCTCATACTGTTTCAGGCGGCGGTAGCTTTGCCCGAGCTGATAGTACAGATAGGGATCGGAGTCGGTGGTCTCAATTTCTTTTTCCAGAAGAGCAATATTGCGTCTGGCTTTTGCTTCCATTTCTGAATCGGAAACGTCATAGCCGACATGAAGAACCTCAACAGGTGCTTTGAAAACAAGCTTGTCTCCTTGCAGGGGTTCCAGCTGTTCATGGATAGCACCGGTAAACTGATAGTAGCGCCGGTCGGCAAGCCGGGTAACCCAGACTCTCTCCAGACAGGGAATGCCATTCTGTGTATAGCGGTTTTGCAGCAGGATCTGTCCGGCAGCGTGGGGATCTGCAGCCATTCTTTGGAAAAGGGCTCCTGTATCAAGCTTTTCCAGATATTCATCACAATCCAGGGAAATGATGAGGTCGTTTGCCGCCTTGCCAATGGCATAGTTCTTGGCGGCGCTGAAGTCATCACACCATGGAAAAGAATAGATATGTTCTGTGTACTGTCTGGCCAGTGCGACGGTGCGGTCAGTAGACCCGGTATCTACAACGACAATCTCGACGTCATAGGGCACCAGTCTTTTCAGACATTCGGCAATATGTTTTTCTTCATTTCTGGCAATGATACATACGGATATCGGAAGCATGATGACACCCCTCAGGCAGTAGCGGTCAGCTCTTTGACCTTGCGGACAGCCGGTTCGTAGTCACCGCATTTCCGGTAGTACTGGAGTGCGGACTGCGGATCGCCCTGCAGCTCGTAAATGCTGCCGATATTATAGTTGGCACGATAGCTGTTTACGCCCTTGCGGGAAAAGGTATTCAGAGTGGTCGCCTTTGTAAATTCTGCGATGGCCTTGGCATACTCCCCTTTTTTCATGTAAAGCATGCCCATCAGATAAACGAAGTCAGCACGATGGGAGAAAAGCGGATATTTGTCTTTCAGCGCCATGGCAATGTCGTAGCGCGCAAGCTCCATCAGGCAGTAGCCGTAGGTTTCTGTCATACTCTGCACAAAGGCGGAGTGCGGATCAGCATTGAGTGCCAGTCCTTTCTGGTAATACTGGGCTGCCTTTTCCAGATCGTTCAGAGAGATGTAGTTCTGACCGAGCTGAAAATAGATGTAAGGGCTTGGCCCCTTGGTCTCCAGATCATGAAGGAGCATTTCCAGATTACGGGTTGCACGCATACGTTTATCCGATTCCGATACATAGCCTTCATGGTAGAAGGTCAGAGGAATCTGGAAGGTATCCGGCTCCTCGTTGTCGAGTGTCCGGACCTGTTCGTGTATGGAGCCTTCGTAATGGCAGTACTTCCGGTTGAAAAGTCTGCCGATCCGCTCGGACATGACAGAGCGCACGCCCTGAATGATATAGGGATTGTTGCGCACGATCATACCTACGGCGTGGGAGTGTGAGGCAATGGCCTCTTCGATATCGGCCAGATTGGCATTTTCCAGATATTCATCACAGTCGATTACCAGAACCCAGTCATTGCTGGCCTGCTCGATAGAAAAGTTTCTTGCGGCGCTGAAATCGTCACACCATGCGAAATGGTAGACCTTATCCGTGTACTTATGGGCAATCTCCACCGTGCGGTCGACGGACCCTGTGTCCACTACAACGATCTCGAACCGACAGGGGCGGAGTCTTTTCAGACATTCTTCTATATGGTTATCTTCATTTTTTGCAATCATACATACCGTAATGGGAAGCATGAAACCACCTCTTTTTATATCGTTGACAGGCCTGACACCTGCACTTTAGAGTGTTAAACTCATTATTTATATCATACCACTTTTTACATGGGGTCACAATGAAAAGATTTCGCACTTTTTATTGACACGATAATGCGATAAAGTCTATAATACTTATGGTTTGGAGCGCTTGGACGCTGGCCGGATCTTACACAGGAGAGGGAGGATATACAGATGAAGAAATTATCCGTTAAAAGTGTTGTTGCAATCGGTATTGGTGCTGCTTTGTTTTTTGTACTTGGAAAGATTTCCATTCCCACACCGGTTCCGAACACGTACATTAGTTTACAGTATGCAATCGAGGCCGTATTTGCCACTTTGTTTGGACCTATTGCAGGTCTTCTGATCGGCTTTATCGGTCATACCCTTGTAGATGCTACAAGCTATGGCCCCTGGTGGAGCTGGATCATCGCTTCCGCATTCGTCGGACTGGTGATCGGTCTTGTCACAAAGAATCTGAATGTTGAAGAGGGTCTTGACAAAAAGAAGATCATTCACTTCAACGCAGCGCAGGTACTTGCCCATCTGCTGGCATGGGGACTCGTTGCACCGGTTCTTGATATTCTGATCTATGCAGAGCCTGTAGATAAGCTGTTTGCACAGGGACTGATGGCTGCTATCGCAAACATTATTACGACAGGCGTTGTCGGATCACTGCTTTTGCTCGGTTACACGAAGACCGTTGTCAAAAAGGGATCACTTACGAAGGAAGATTAAGAGGAAAATGTTAAGGGCTGCTGCTGATAAGGCGGTGGCCCTTTTTGGTTAGAAGGAGCAGGAGGATGGCAGACCCCATTATTTCTTTTCAGGATTACGGCTTTCAATATACGGCACAGGCAGAGCCGACCCTACATCATATCGACCTGGATATTTATCCGGGGGAAAAGGTTCTGATCGCCGGAGCATCCGGAAGTGGCAAGAGCACGATCGGAAGCTGTATGAACGGACTCATCCCTTTCGCCTATCCGGGGGAGAGTACCGGAAAGCTTCTGGTAAACGGCATAGAGCCGCAAAAGAGCAGTATCTTTGAACTGAGCCACACGGTGGGAACGGTGCTGCAGGACACGGATGGTCAGTTTATCGGACTAACAGTCGGCGAGGATATTGCATTTGCGTTGGAAAATGACTGTGTGCCGCAGAAGGAGATGCGGCAGACCGTGGAGCAGGTTGCAAAGCTTGTGGATATTGAGCATCATATGCAGTATGCGCCGCATGAACTTTCCGGGGGACAGAAGCAGAGAGTAAGTCTTGCAGGGGTGATGGTCGATGACGTGAAGGTGCTGTTGTTCGATGAGCCGCTTGCCAATCTGGACCCGGCAGCAGGCCGGATGACCATTGAACTGATCGATATGGTGCAGAAAAAGACAGGGGCGGCGGTGGTCATCATCGAACACCGTCTGGAGGATGTCCTTTGGAGAAATGTGGACCGGATCGTGTTGATGGAGGAAGGGCGTATCGTGACGGATATGGAGACGGACAGGCTGCTCTCCGGAAACCTTCTGATGGAGCATGGGCTCCGGGAACCGTTATATCTGACGGCACTGCGTTATGCAGGGATTCCGATCACGGAGGAGCTCCATCCGCAGCATGTGGAGAAACTGAGTCTGACATCCGGGCAGAAGGAAAAGGTGCGGGACTGGTATCTTAGGTCGAAAGGACAGGAGCAGGAGACAGAGGAAAAGGAAGAGCTCCTCAGGGTTGAGAACCTGAGCTTTGGCTATACCCCGGAACAGCAAAATCTGGAGAACGTCAGCTTTACCATTCATAAGGGCGAGATGGTCAGCATTGTCGGCCGTAACGGTGCCGGAAAGAGCACGTTAGCCAAACTGATCTGCGGCTTTGAAAAGCCGGTGTCCGGCAGAATCTGCATGGAAGGCAAAGATCTGGTGGATGACACGATCAAGGAGCGTGCTGCACGGATCGGTTATGTGATGCAGAATCCAAACCAGATGATCTCAAAACCGATGATCTGGGATGAGGTGGAGATGGCACTTCTTGCCTCGGATATGACGCAGGAGGAACGGACGGCAAGGGTCGATGAAACCCTGAAAATCTGTGGACTGTATCCTTTCCGGAAATGGCCGGTCTCGGCACTTTCGTTCGGACAGAAGAAAAGGGTGACGATAGCCAGTATTCTGGTACAGCGTCCGCGGATGATCATTCTGGACGAGCCGACAGCCGGGCAGGACTATGAGCATTACACAGAGATCATGGAGTTCCTGAAGGAGTTGAACGCGCAGGGATTCACGATCGTGATGATCACGCATGATATGCACCTGATGCTGGAATATACCAAGAGGGCAATTGTGTTCAGTGAAGGAAAACTGCTGGCAGATACGTCAGCGGCGCATGTGCTGAACAATCCTGAACTGGTGCGGCAGGCGAATCTGAAGGAGACGAGTCTTTACACGCTGAGTGTGCAGTGCGGGATAGACAATCCGCAGGCTTTTACGGAGTGTTTTATCAGACAGGAGCAGGAGGTGCGCCGGGATGGCTAAGGTTGCGATATTAAGCTATATTAAGCGGAAAAGTCCTGTTCATGAGCTGACAGGGACGACGAAGCTGATTTTCTTTCTGGCATGGAGCGTAGCCTCCATGGTGACTTACGACACCAGAGTTTTGACGGCAATGCTTATAATCAGCGTTTTCATCTTTAAGATCAGCCGGATCAGGCTGCGGGATATCAGCTTCGTTCTGGGACTGGCAGCGGTTTTCCTGCTTATGAATAATCTGTTTGTGTACCTGTTTTCACCGGAGTACGGAGTATCGCTGTACGGCAGCAGGAATGTGGTGTTTACGATAGTGGGACCGTACACGGTCACCCTGCAACAGTTATTTTACCATCTGAACATGACGATGAAGGTGGTGTGCGTGGTGCCGATCGCGCTTTTGTTCATTGCCTGTACCGATCCCAGCGAATTTGCGGCATCGCTTGCAGGGATCGGGGTAAGCTACCGGGTCGGCTATGCGGTGAGCCTGGCGCTTCGTTATATCCCGGATGTCCAGAGGGAGTATCGTAATATCAGTCAGGCACAGCAGGCGCGTGGAATTGATCTGTCCGGCAAGGACAAATTTTTCACCCGATTAAAAAATTCTGTGGCGATCCTATTGCCACTGGTGTTGTCCAGCCTGAACCGGATTGAGACGGTGAGCAATGCGATGGAGCTGCGGGGATTCGGCAAAGAGAAGAAGCGTACCTGGTATGTGCAGCGTAAGATGCAGAGAAATGACTGGGTTACGGTTGGATTTGCCATACTGATCCTGGTTTTGGACCTGGTGATCACATTTTGGGATGGCAGCAGGTATTTTAATCCTTTTTGCTGATGGACAGCAGGGAGATAAATGCCGGAAAGACGAAATTACGTTAAAAATTTGCAATCAATGGTTTTCTTTCAAGTCGACTTGTGGTAAACTTGTGTTTAGCAACAATGCAATTACTTGGCCAGGAGGAACCGATTGAGATGACAAAGGCAGAAATCTTAAAGGCAGAAATTTTAAAACAGTATAAAAGTGTAAGGCAGTTTGCCCTTGAAATGGAGATACCCTATTCAACGCTGGTAACGGCGCTTGACAGAGGAATCGAGGGAATGGCTTACGGAACTGTAATAAGAATGTGTGACAAGCTGAGCTTGAATCCGGTAGACTTTACACCGCTTAACCAGAAGAGTCTTCTCGGTGGCAAGATCATGGAGAATCGTGTCATGCAGTACTATGTGAAACTGAATAAGGTGGGACGTAAGAAGGTCCTGGAATTGATGGAGGATTACGTCCAGATCGACAAATATCAGGCTGAGGAATAGAATATGCATTATGATTATCTTGTAGTAGGTGCCGGACTGTTTGGTGCGGTGTTTGCACATGAAATGAAAAGGAAAAACAAAACGGCAGTAGTGATCGACAAAAGAGAACACATTGCCGGTAACATTTATACAGAAAAGATCCATGATATTTCTGTACACCGCTATGGAGCCCATATTTTCCATACTTCGGATAAACAGGTATGGGATTATGTAAACCAATTTGCGGAGTTCAACCAATATATCAACTCACCTATTGCGAGATATAAGGATGAACTTTACAACCTTCCCTTTAATATGAACACCTTTAGCAAAATGTGGGGGATTGTGACTCCGAAGGAAGCAAAGGAGAAGATTGCGCAGCAGATCGCGCAGCTTTCGATCAAGGAGCCTCAGAATCTGGAGGAACAGGCGCTGTCTCTGGTAGGCCCGGATGTCTACGAGAAACTGGTGAAGGGATATACCGAGAAACAGTGGGGAAGAGATTGTAAGGAGCTTCCGGCATTTATCATCAAGAGACTTCCGCTTCGGTTTGTGTATGATAACAATTATTTCAATGACCGGTATCAGGGTATTCCGATCGGCGGATATACACAGATCGTTGAGAAAATGCTGGAAAGCATTGAAGTAAAATGTAAGGTATCTTATCAGGATTTTGTCACGGAAAAGGAAACTTCGGACGGAGTGACTATTGAAGATATAAATGGAAATACGTATGGAAAAGTGGTCTACACGGGTATGCCGGACGAGTATTTTGATTTCTGTCTGGGACATCTGGAGTATCGGTCTCTGCGGTTTGAGACAGAGCTTCTGGAGGACTGCGACAACTATCAGGGAAATGCGGTAGTAAACTATACGGAGCGTGAGATTCCCTATACAAGAATCATTGAGCATAAGCATTTTGAGTTCGGCACACAGAAGGATACGGTGATCACGAGAGAGTATCCGGCAGAGTGGAAACCGGGTGAGGAGCCGTATTATCCGGTGAATAATGCAAGGAACAATGAGTTGTTTGAAAAGTATCAGGAACTCATGAAGGAGAAGAAACATATCCTGTTTGGCGGACGGCTTGGACAGTACAAGTATTTTGATATGGATAAAGTAATTGCAGCAGCACTGAGTGCCGCTGCAACGGAAATCTGAAATATAACAAGTTCATAGAGCAGGTTACAGTGGGGATGTCAGCAGTAGCTGTTGAACATCATTCCGCTGTAAGCACTGGTGATGTAAGGGGTTGCATAATTCCGGCCGGGGTTCTTGTAAGCAACGATAATGTTGTTTACATAGTTCATCGGATCCAGCGAGACCTGATTGGTCTTGCGGAGTACGGAGTTTGTGAACCCTTTCATTGTGGAAAAAGTTTCCTTGGCATCATCCTGCATGGCAGCCTGTCGGAGAGTATCGTTGTTGATGGAAAGCGAACCGTCCTGATTGAGGGAAACGCCAAGCGGAGTAAGGTTGCGCGCATAGACTCTTGCAACGCTGCTCATCTCGTTCAAAAGCCGGTGACTCTTCGGCTGATTGTCGGTATATTTGGCAACAGACTGCAGAAAAGAGTTGTAGCCTCTCACCAGTGTATCAATATTTTCTGTCAGAGATTCTACGTCAGTTTTGAGGCCGACTGTGGCAGTCTCGCCATCCTCGCTGCTGACACCGTTGAGCTGCAGTTCATAAGCCTGCTCCAGTGTGAAATGATTGGAGGAGGTATGATATTCCTTGCCGTCCACTGAGAAAGCAGCGTCGGATGGCAGGGAAGAGGTATAGTCAAGACCAAAATAGCTGACCGCGCCGGAGGTTTTGCTTGTTTTGTCATCTGTGATCTTAAACAGATGAGGCTGGTCGTTTTTGGTACCGGTATTGTCTGATTCAATACGAAGATAGGAGACACCGGATTCGTCGGATTGAACCTCGGCGGACATACCGATCTTTGCGTTGTTGATCAGTCTTGCAAGACGATCCTGAATGTCGCGGTTGGTATCACCTGTCTTGATATTAAACTGAAATTCATAGTTCAGGTCATCGATGGCAACATCGAAAGAATAGGTAGATGGTGCCAGGGTGACTGCCTCGTCACCGGGAAGAAATTTTCCCATATTGATCTGTGGCGTGGCAAGGTGTTGAACCTCTATGTGATGGGGTTCGGCATCTGCCTGATCGTCGGGCCCTATGTATTTGACAGAGACAATGTTTTCATTGCTCGAGTAGGCGACCTTTTTGCTGAGCAGGTCTTCTTCATCCAGACCGCCGAGAGAAGCTATCGTGTTGCGCAGGTCTCTCGCGTTCTCTTTCATATCTACTGCGAATTTCTGAGCGTCCTTGCTCGTGTCCAAAATACACAGAGGGGCTTCTTTATTCATTTTGACGATCGTATTATAAATGCTTCTCAGTTCACTTTTCTTATGAGAATCATAAGGTGAACTGGACTTTGGCGCATAAGTAGTCATGTAATGATTGTATACATTTGACAGAACATGAACACTGTTATAGGCCATGTCAATCCCCTCCTTTCTTTTGCGTTATGAATCCGTTCTACATGGGCAGCGGGGGAAAAGCGCATGCCCAAAAGACACTAAATTACGGTATCTAATATATATATCGAAGCATGCCCCCTTTTAATTAAGAACAAACTTTATATTTTCGCGTCATTTGACCCATTTGTGAAAATACCCTTATTGTGCAGAACCGATCAGAAGATGGCATACCCAAAGAAGACGGATAAAAGAAATGGATAAAAGAAATCTCTAAAATTATCGGGAAATCTGTTGACGTGGCCTGTTTCCTATGATATATTATGGAGGCGAGATGAGATTTAGGTCTTTTTTTTATGCTCAAAATTTGGACTTTATAATCTTGTGCTAAGAGCAGGAAAATCATTGATAAATGCACGTGGAGGTAGCAAGATGCGTACAAAGATTACATTGGCATGTACAGAATGCAAACAGCGTAACTACAATACAACAAAGGATAAGAAGACACATCCTGACAGAATGGAAACAAAGAAATATTGTAGATTCTGCAAGACACATACTCTGCATAAAGAAACGAAATAATCGGGAGGAATATAGCATGGGAGATTCTGCAAAATCAGAAGGAACCGCTAAGCCGATTAAATTCTGGGATGGCGTAAAGGCTGAATTTAAGAAGATCACCTGGCCTGACAAGGATTCACTTTTGAAGCAGTCCGTTGCAGTGGTTATCATCTCCATCGTTATTGGAGCGATTATTACAATACTGGACTTCGGTCTGCAATATGGAGTTGATTTTATCACGACATTCTCCTTGTAAGAAAGGCATGGTATTAGTATGGCAGAAGCGAATTGGTATGTTGTTCATACTTATTCCGGGTATGAGAACAAGGTTAAGGCCAATATAGAGAAGACGATCGAGAACAGACACCTTGAGGAGGAGATTCTGGAGGTCAGGGTTCCGATGCAGGACGTTATGGAAATGAAGAACGGTGCCCGCAAAACAGTCCAGAAGAAGATGTTCCCCGGTTATGTTCTGATCAATATGATTATGAATGATGATACCTGGTATGTCGTAAGAAATACCAGAGGTGTTACAGGGTTTGTCGGTCCGGGAAGCAAGCCGGTGCCGCTTACCGAAGCAGAAATGAAACCGCTCGGAATCAAGACTGAGAATATCAGCGTTGATTTCGCAGAAGGTGATACGGTTGCTGTTGTTGCAGGTGTCTGGAAAGATACAGTTGGTGTGGTTCAGAGAATCGACTATGGCAAACAGACAGCGACGATCAATGTCGAGTTGTTCGGCAGAGAGACTCCTGTGGAGATCAGCTTCGCAGAAGTCAGAAGTATGTAAGCATGGTATTTATTTCGCCGTCAGGGTTGTCTATGCGCTGACGGCGGGTAGATATATGTGGGAGCAGAGTGCGGAAAGGCGGCTTGCCGTCATGGCTGTAGGATGCGCCTAACCACAATATTTTAGGAGGTGCCATTATGGCAAAGAAAGTAGAAGGATACATTAAGTTACAGATCCCTGCTGGTAAAGCTACACCAGCACCGCCGGTTGGTCCTGCACTTGGACAGCACGGTGTAAACATCGTTGAATTTACAAAACAGTTCAACGCAAAGACAGCCGATAAGGGCGATGTGATCATCCCAGTTGTTATTACTGTATACGCAGACAGAAGTTTCAGCTTCATTACGAAGACTCCCCCTGCTGCAGTTCTGTTAAAGAAGGCATGCAACATCAAGTCCGGTTCCGCAACACCGAACAAGACTAAGGTTGCTACAATCTCCAAGGCTAAGTTACAGGAGATCGCTGAACTTAAGATGCCTGATTTGAATGCTGCAAGCTTAGAGGCTGCAATGAGCATGATCGCCGGTACTGCTAGAAGTATGGGCATCACAGTAGAAGAGTAATGGAGGATTAGACATGAAACATGGTAAGAAATATACAGAAGCTGCAAAGCTGATCGATCGTGCTACATTGTATGATCCGGCTGATGCAATTGCTCTGGTTAAGAAGACAGCAACAGCTAAATTTGATGAGACAGTAGAAGTTCACATCAGAACCGGTTGTGACGGACGTCACGCTGAGCAGCAGATCCGTGGCGCAGTTGTACTGCCGAACGGAACTGGTAAGACAGTTAAAGTTCTGGTATTTGCCAAAGGCGACAAGGTTGCAGAGGCAGAGGCAGCGGGAGCTGACTATGTAGGTGGTGACGAGCTCATCCCTAAGATCCAGAATGAAGGCTGGTTAGATTTTGATGTAGTTGTAGCAACTCCTGATATGATGGGCGTTGTAGGACGTCTTGGTAAGGTTCTCGGACCGAAAGGTCTTATGCCGAACCCGAAGGCAGGAACTGTAACAATGGATGTTACAAAGGCTGTCAATGATATCAAAGCTGGTAAGATCGAGTACAGACTGGACAAGGCAAACATCATCCATGTTCCGGTTGGAAAGGCTTCCTTTGATGAGGCTAAGCTTCAGGAGAACTATGATGCACTGATGGATGCGATCGTAAAGGCAAAACCTTCAGCGCTGAAGGGACAGTACCTGAGAAGCATTACACTGGCTACCACAATGGGACCTGGTGTAAAGATCAGTACAGCAAAATACTAAAAGAAATTATGAAAGCCCCATCCGGTTATACCGGGTGGGTGTTTTTTTGCAAGTTTGCTCGCCGGAGCAAACTTTTTTGTGTTATGATAGTCTCATGGGTACAGGAAAAAGAAAGAAAAGAAAATCGAATTTCATTAAGCCTTTTTTTATAACGCTCTCTGTAGTACTTACAGGAGGGCTGTTTTTGATGGCAGCCTATCTCTGGATACTGGCACCGACAAAGACATCAACAACCAGGTTTCAGTTGACCAAAGAGAAGATACCGGATGGAGACAAGGCGGCACAGGAAGAACAGATCAATGAGATCCTGGGAGCGAATGCCAAATATCTGGACCAGCTTAATGATGAAGAATATATGCTGGAGAACAATATCTATGCCAAGGATGCAAATGATCTGGCTGCGGTGACGATCACTTTTGCGGGAGACATCCTGTTCGACGAGAGTTACGCTGTCATGGGCACTATGATGAAAAATGGTGGGAACATTGCAAATGCAATTTCACCGGAGCTGATCGCTGAAATGAAAAGTGCGGATATTATGATGTTGAACAACGAATTTCCCTATTCGGACAGGGGAAGTGCTACGGTCGGCAAGCAGTTTACGTTTCGGGCAAGACCCTCCAGTGTATCCTATCTGGATGATCTGGGTGTGGATATCGTGACTCTGGCGAACAACCATGCGTATGATTATGGGGAAGAAGCTTTTCTCGACACCATGGCAACACTGGAAAACGAAGGAATCGTGTATGTGGGAGCCGGCAGAAACCTGAAAGAGGCGCGAAGGCCGGTCTATTATATCATCAATAACATGAAGATTGCGTTTGTGGCAGCGACACAGATAGAAAAGTCGGACTATCCGGACACCAAAGGGGCTACAGACTCTTCGCCGGGAGTGTTCCGTTGCTGGAATGGTGACAATCTGTTAGAAACGATCCGGGAGGCAAAACAAAACAGCGATTTTGTGATCGCTTATCTGCATTGGGGGACGGAGAACGAGACGACGATAGACTGGGCACAGGAGAAACAGGCACCGGAGGTTGTCGAAGCGGGGGCTGATCTTGTGATCGGTGCGCATTCCCATTGTCTGCAGCCGGTGGATGTCATACAGGGAGTGCCTGTGGTGTACAGCCTCGGGAACTTCTGGTTTAATTCCAAGGATGTGGATACCGGCATGATCAGCGTTACCCTGACGGAGAATGGACTACAGGATATCCGGTTTGTGCCCTGTCTGCAAAGTGGCTGTCAGACGACACTTTTGCAGGGAGAAGCAAAGCGGGAGGCAATCCGGTATATGCAGAGCATATCGGGAAACGTCCGGTTTGATGAGGAAGGCTACATCACCTGGTAGCCGGTTTATAAAAAATATAAAATCCTATTGACTTCGAAGAAGTTCTGTGCTATGTTAGACAAGGTTGTGAAAACCATGCCGAAGACAGTAGGTGCCGTAATGCC
This sequence comes from uncultured Lachnospiraceae bacterium, assembly GCA_934385475.1. GTDB lineage: Bacteria > Bacillota > Clostridia > Lachnospirales > Lachnospiraceae > UBA3282. Next base: position 24,988 of record CAKRPS010000026.1, read on the forward strand.
GGCGTAAGAGTCCGCCTACCGAGGAGAAAAGAGTTTGTATGCAAATTCAATCCTTCCTGTCTTCAGGGAGGATTTTTTGATACTCCTTTCGGCGTCAAATCTATAAGGAGGTAAAAGTAATGGCAAAGGTTGAATTGAAGAAACCTATCGTAGAAGAGATTTCCGCTTCTATCAAAGATGCACAGTCAGTTGTTCTGGTTGACTACCGCGGACTTACCGTTGAGCAGGATACAGAACTTCGTAAGCAGCTTCGTGAAGCAGGAATTACTTACAAGGTTTACAAGAACACAATGATGAATTTTGCATTCAAGGGAACAGATTTTGAAGCACTTGCTCCTTATCTGGAAGGCCCCAGCGCTGTTGCAATCTCTACAGAGGATGCAACTGCCCCGGCAAGAGTCCTTTGCAAATTCGCCAAGACAGCAGAAGCTCTTGAAGTTAAGGGCGGTGTTGTAGAAGGAATTGCATACGATGCAAAGGGAATTGAGAATATTTCCAAGATTCCTTCAAGAGAAGAGCTGCTTTCCAAGTTCCTTGGAAGTATCCAGTCTCCGATCACAAACTTTGCTCGTGTCATGAACCAGTTGGCAGAAAAAGGTGGCGCATCCGCATGCGAAGCACCTGCAGCACCGGCTGAAGAGGCACCTGCAGCAGAATAAACAGAACGTAAACAATAACAAATATAACATGGAGGTAAACTATAATGGCAAAGTTATCTACTCAGGAATTGATCGACGCTATCAAAGAGTTAACAGTATTAGAATTAAATGATTTAGTAAAAGCTTGCGAGGAGGAGTTTGGTGTATCCGCAGCAGCAGGCGTAGTTGTTGCAGCAGCAGCTGGTGATGCAGGCGCAGCAGCAGAAGAGAAGACAGAGTTCGACGTAGAGCTGACAGAAGTTGGCCCGAACAAGGTTAAGGTTATCAAGGTTGTTCGTGAAGCTACAGGTCTTGGACTGAAGGAAGCTAAGGACCTTGTTGATGCAGCTCCGAAGATGCTCAAAGAGGGCGCTTCCAAGGAAGAGGCTGATGACATCAAGGCTAAGTTAGAGGCTGAGGGTGCTAAGGTTACTCTGAAATAATGCAGACTGACTAAAAGAGAAACCGTTCATGCGCGGCGCAAGGCAAAACGCATGAGCGGTTTGTTCTATTTCTTGTAATTCTTCTGAATTTCTCTAAAAAAGATTCTTTTTCAAATTTTTGGTAAACTTCTGAAAATAATGATTGACTCCCAAATTGACTTGTAGTACAATGTATGGTGCACTATTGTGGTGTGGTATGCTTATTTCCGACTAAGCATGAAATATTGAAGAACGGGGTGAAAATGTCAATGGAAAAGAACAGAATCCGTATGACTGCGGCCGGCAGAAATACGCGAATGACTTATGCACGACAGAAAGAGGTTCTGGAGATGCCGAATCTGAATGAAGTTCAGAAGAACTCCTATCAGTGGTTTCTGGATGAAGGTCTGAAAGAAGTATTCGATGACATCTCTCCTATTTCAGATTACAGCGGACATTTGAGTCTGGAATTTGTAGATTTCGAGTTGTGTGAAGACGATGTGAAATATTCTATTGAGAAGTGCAAGGAAAGAGATGCTACCTATGCGGCACCTCTTAAAGTAAAGGTTCGTCTCATCAACAAAGAGAAGGATGAGATCACAGAGCATGAGATTTTCATGGGTGATCTGCCTTTGATGACGGCAACCGGTACTTTCGTGATCAACGGCGCAGAGCGTGTAATCGTAAGCCAGTTGGTTCGTTCTCCGGGCATTTACTATGGAATTGGACATGATAAGATCGGTAAGAAGTTATTTTCGGCAACTGTAATTCCGAACCGTGGAGCATGGTTAGAGTATGAGACAGACTCTAATGATGTTTTCTATGTGCGCGTTGATCGTACAAGAAAGGTTCCGATCACAGTTTTGATCCGTGCGCTTGGTGTAGGCTCCAATGATGAAATCAGGGAGCTTTTTGGTGATGAACCCAAAATCGAGGCAAGCTTTGCAAAGGATACATCCGAAAACTATCAGGAAGGTTTGCTGGAACTGTACAAAAAGATCCGTCCCGGTGAGCCGCTCAGCGTAGAGAGTGCAGAGAGTCTTATCACCGCTATGTTCTTCGACCCCAGAAGATATGATTTGGCGAAAGTCGGTAGATATAAATTTAATAAGAAGTTAATGCTCAGAAACAGAATCAGACATCACATCCTTGCCGAGGATGTTGTCGATACATTGACAGGAGAGGTACTTGCCAAGGCCGGCGATAAGGTGACCGCAGAGATGGCAGATGCGATCCAGAATGCAGCAGTGCCTTTCGTATGGATTCAGACAGAGGAGAGAAATGTTAAAGTTCTTTCCAATATGATGGTTGACATCACAAACTTTGTTGAGTGTGAGCCGAAGGAACTGGGAATCACAGAGCTTGTGTACTATCCGGTTCTGCAGCAGATCCTTGAAGAGTACAGTGATGATCCGGAGCTTCTGGCAGAGGCTATCCAGAAGAATGTACATGAACTGATTCCGAAGCATATTACAAAGGAAGATATTCTTGCTTCGATCAACTATAATATCCATCTGGAGTATGGCATCGGAAACGATGACGATATCGACCATTTGGGTAACAGACGTATCCGTGCGGTTGGAGAACTTTTGCAGAACCAGTATCGTATCGGTCTGTCCAGACTGGAGAGAGTGGTTCGTGAGAGAATGACAACACATGATGCAGAGGAGGTTTCTCCGCAGGTGCTGATCAACATTAAACCGGTGCAGGCTGCTGTAAAGGAATTCTTCGGTTCCTCCCAGTTGTCCCAGTTTATGGATCAGAACAACCCGCTTGGTGAGTTGACACATAAGAGACGTCTTTCCGCTTTGGGACCTGGTGGTCTGTCACGAGACAGAGCCGGATTCGAGGTCCGAGACGTACATTACACCCACTATGGAAGAATGTGTCCTATTGAGACACCTGAAGGACCGAACATCGGTCTGATCAACTCACTGGCATCCTATGCGAGAATCAATGAGTATGGTTTTGTAGAGGCACCTTACAGAAAGATTGACAAGACTGATCCGCAGAACCCGCGTGTAACGGATGAAGTTGTTTATATGACGGCTGATGAAGAGGATAATTACCATGTGGCGCAGGCTTCTGCACCTCTTGATCAGGATGGATATTTTACACGTAACAGTATATCCGGACGTTACAGAACAGAGACACAGGAATATCCCAAAACGATGTTCGACTACATGGATGTGTCTCCGAAGATGGTATTTTCCGTTGCGACAGCATTGATCCCGTTCCTGCAGAACGACGATGCGAACCGTGCGCTGATGGGATCCAACATGCAGAGACAGGCCGTGCCGCTTCTTTTCACAGAGGCACCTGTAGTAGGAACCGGAATGGAACCGAAAGCAGCCGTAGACTCTGGTGTATGTGTTGTGGCAAAGAAAGCCGGAACGATTGACTATGTATCTTCCAATCTGATCAAGATGACCTATGACGACGGCGAGAAGGAAGAGTATCATCTCACCAAATTCTCCCGAAGCAACCAGTCTAACTGCTACAACCAGAAGCCGATCGTGTTCAAGGGCAACCATGTGGCACAGGGTGAAGTTATTGCAGACGGTCCTTCCACATCCGGTGGAGAACTTGCACTTGGTAAGAACCCGTTGATCGGTTTCATGACATGGGAAGGTTACAACTACGAGGATGCTGTATTACTGAGTGAAAGATTAGTACAGGAAGACGTATATACTTCCATTCATATTGAGGAATATGAGGCAGAGGCACGTGATACAAAGCTCGGACCGGAAGAGATCACAAGAGATGTTCCCGGTGTCGGCGATGATGCGCTGAAGGATCTGGACGACAGAGGAATCATCCGTATCGGAGCGGAGGTACGTGCTGGTGATATTCTGGTTGGTAAGGTTACTCCGAAGGGAGAGACAGAGCTTACCGCAGAGGAGAGACTTCTCCGTGCAATCTTCGGGGAGAAGGCAAGAGAGGTAAGAGATACCTCCCTGAAGGTTCCGCATGGTGAGTATGGTATTGTTGTGGATGCCAAGGTATTTACAAGAGAAAACGGGGATGAATTATCACCCGGTGTAAATCAGGCAGTCCGTATTTATATTGCACAGAAGAGAAAGATATCGGTTGGTGATAAGATGGCCGGTCGTCATGGTAACAAGGGTGTCGTTTCCCGTGTATTACCGGTAGAGGATATGCCTTATCTGCCGAATGGCCGTCCACTTGATATCGTGTTGAATCCGTTGGGTGTGCCTTCCCGTATGAACATCGGACAGGTGCTGGAGATTCACTTATCCTTAGCTGCAAAGGCTCTTGGCTTTAATGTAGCAACACCGGTATTTGATGGCGCAAAAGAAAATGACATCATGGATACCCTTGATCTGGCAAATGACTATGTAAATCTTGAATGGGAAGAGTTCGAGAAGAAGCATAAGGACGAACTGCTTCCGGAAGTGCTGGAATATCTGTCAGAGAACAGAGACCACAGAGCACTTTGGAAAGGAGTTCCGATTTCCAGGGATGGTAAGGTAAGACTGCGTGACGGACGTACAGGTGAGTTCTTTGATTCACCGGTTACGATCGGACACATGCACTACCTGAAACTGCATCATCTGGTAGACGATAAGATCCATGCACGTTCCACAGGTCCTTACTCCTTAGTAACGCAGCAGCCTCTGGGTGGTAAAGCCCAGTTTGGTGGACAGCGTTTCGGAGAGATGGAGGTTTGGGCACTGGAGGCATACGGTGCTGCATATACCCTGCAGGAGATCCTGACAGTGAAGTCCGATGATGTGGTTGGACGTGTCAAGACCTACGAGGCAATCATCAAGGGTGATAACATCCCCGAGCCTGGTGTACCGGAATCCTTCAAGGTATTGCTGAAAGAGTTACAGTCTCTTGGACTGGATGTCAGAGTGCTTCGTGAGGATCAGACAGAAGTGGAGATTATGGAGACCATCGACTACGGTGAGAACGATTACCGTTATGAGATCGAGGGGGATTCCAGAAATTATGACTACGAGAAAGATTCTCTTGGCTCCATGGGATATCAGAAACAGGAGTTTGACGAGGACAGCGGTGAACTGGTAAGCAGTGAGGACGAAGATCTCGCTGATGACGATCTTGAGATGGATGCTGATTTTGAAGAGTCCTTTGAAGAATAAATTGCGTGAAAACCGTGCGCAGCAATTAGAATCCTACAATAAGTTTGGAAGGAGCATAGAGAAAAGATGTCAGAAATGAAGCAGGAAACAACATATCAACCCATGACATTCGATGCAATTAAGATCGGATTGGCATCTCCCGAAAAGATCAGAGAGTGGTCCAGAGGCGAGGTTACAAAGCCTGAGACCATCAACTATAGAACTTTGAAGCCGGAAAAAGAAGGACTTTTCTGCGAGAAGATTTTCGGACCCAGCAAGGACTGGGAGTGTCACTGTGGTAAGTACAAAAAAATCAGATATAAGGGTGTTGTCTGCGATCGATGCGGCGTTGAGGTTACAAAGGCCAGCGTTCGTAGAGAGCGTATGGGACATATCGAGCTTGCAGCTCCTGTCTCCCATATCTGGTATTTCAAGGGTATTCCCAGCCGTATGGGACTGATCCTTGACCTTTCTCCGAGAGTGCTGGAGAAGGTGCTGTACTTTGCTTCCTATATCGTACTGGATGCCGGAGAGACCGACCTGGAATACAAGCAGGTGCTTTCCGAAAAAGAGTATCAGGATGCAAGAGAAGCATGGGGCAACAGATTCCGTGTAGGTATGGGAGCAGAGTCGATCAAAGAGCTTTTGCAGGCGATCGATCTGGAGAAAGAAGTGACAGAGCTTCGGGAAGGTCTCAAAGACTCTACCGGACAGAAGCGTGCCCGTATCATCAAGAGATTAGAGGTTGTAGAGGCATTCCGGGAATCCGGAAACAAGCCGGAATGGATGATCATGGATGCAATCCCGGTTATCCCGCCGGATCTCCGTCCTATGGTACAGCTTGACGGTGGACGTTTTGCAACATCTGACTTAAATGATCTTTACAGAAGAATTATCAATAGAAATAACCGTTTGAAGAGACTGCTGGAGCTTGGAGCACCTGACATTATTGTCAGAAATGAGAAGAGAATGCTTCAGGAGGCAGTAGATGCCCTGATCGACAACGGAAGAAGAGGAAGACCGGTAACCGGTCCTGGAAACAGAGCGCTCAAGTCTCTGTCCGACATGCTGAAAGGTAAGGGCGGACGTTTCCGTCAGAACCTGCTCGGAAAGCGTGTCGACTATTCCGGACGTTCCGTTATCGTCGTTGGTCCTGAACTGAAGATTTATCAGTGCGGTCTGCCGAAAGAGATGGCGATCGAGCTTTTCAAGCCTTTTGTTATGAAGGAACTGGTATTCAGAGGAATTTCCCAGAATATCAAGAATGCAAAGAAGCTGGTAGAGAGACTGGATACTCAGGTATGGGATGTGCTTGAGGAGGTTATCAAAGAACATCCTGTTATGCTGAACCGTGCACCTACACTGCACAGACTTGGTATTCAGGCATTTGAGCCGATCCTGGTAGAAGGAAAGGCAATTAAGCTTCATCCGCTTGTATGTACCGCGTTCAACGCAGACTTCGATGGAGACCAGATGGCAGTACATCTTCCGTTGTCCGTTGAGGCACAGGCAGAGTGTCGTTTCCTGCTTTTGTCCCCGAACAACCTGTTGAAACCGTCCGATGGTGGTCCGGTAGCCGTACCTTCTCAGGATATGGTACTTGGTATCTACTATCTGACACAGGAAAGATCCGGTGCAGTCGGAGAAGGCAAGTTCTTTAAGAATGTCAATGAGGCAATTCTGGCATATGAGAATGGAGCATGTACACTTCATTCCCGCATCCATGTCAGAGTAAGCAAGAAAAATGCACAGGGAGAGGTTGTTACCGGTAATGTGGAATCTACGCTGGGACGATTCCTGTTCAATGAAATCCTTCCGCAGGATCTGGGTTATGTAGATCGTAGTGATCCGGAGAATTTCCTGAAGCTTGAGGTGGATTTCCACGTAGGTAAGAAGCAGCTGAAGCAGATTCTGGAAAAGGTTATCAATATCCATGGTGCAGTAAAGACTGCTGAGGTACTTGACCTGATCAAATCTACAGGTTATAAGTACTCCACAAGAGCAGCCATGACGGTTTCCATTTCTGATATGACGGTACCGGCCAAGAAGCCGGAAATGCTGGAAGCAGCACAGGCAACCGTTGATAAGATCTCTGTTAACTTCAGACGTGGTCTGATCACAGAGGAAGAGAGATATCGTGCGGTTGTTGAGACCTGGAATGAGACAGATAAGGAACTGACAGAGGTTCTGCTTTCCGGTCTGGATAAATACAACAATATTTACATGATGGCGGACTCCGGTGCCCGTGGTTCCAACCAGCAGATCAAACAGCTTGCCGGTATGCGTGGACTGATGGCAGATACAACCGGTAGAACCATCGAGCTGCCGATCAAGTCAAACTTCCGTGAAGGTCTGGACGTACTGGAATACTTCATGTCTGCACATGGTGCACGTAAAGGACTTTCCGATACAGCGCTCCGTACAGCGGACTCCGGTTACCTGACAAGACGTATGGTCGATGTATCACAGGAACTGATCATCCGTGAGATGGATTGCTGTGAAGGCCGTGAGGAGATTCCGGGAATGACCGTGAAGGCATTCATGGATGGAAAAGAGACTATCGAGGGCTTAAAGGATCGTATCACAGGACGTTTCTCCTGTGAGGATATTAAAGATAAAGACGGCAACATGATCGTCAAGAGAAATCACATGATCACACCGGCCAGAGCCGCAAAGATTCTGAGTGTGGGAGTAAATGAGAAGGGTGAGCCTGTTGAGGAAGTAAAGATCCGTACCATCCTCACCTGCCGTTCCCATATCGGTATCTGTGCAAAGTGCTATGGTGCAAACATGGCAACCGGTGAAGCAGTACAGGTCGGCGAGGCAGTTGGTATTATCGCAGCACAGTCTATCGGTGAGCCCGGTACACAGCTTACGATGCGTACCTTCCATACTGGTGGTGTGGCCGGTGATGATATCACACAGGGTCTTCCCCGTGTCGAGGAGCTTTTTGAGGCACGTAAGCCTAAGGGACTTGCCATCATTGCAGAGTTCGGCGGTGTTGCAACGATCAAGGATACCAAGAAGAAACGTGAGATTATCATTACCAATGACGAGACAGGGGAGTCTAAGACCTATCTGATTCCTTACGGTTCCCGAATCAAAGTGCTTGACGGCGCGGTACTGGAGGCCGGTGATGAGCTGACAGAAGGTAGCGTAAACCCGCATGACCTTTTGAAGATCAAGGGAATCCGTGCAGTACAGGATTACATGCTCCGTGAGGTACAGCGTGTATATCGTCTGCAGGGTGTTGATATTTCCGATAAGCATATCGAAGTGATCGTACGTCAGATGTTGAAGAAGGTCCGCGTGGAGAACAGCGGTGATACAGAATTCCTGCCGGGTACCCTGGTAGACGTTCTGGACTATGAGGATATGAATGAAGAGCTGATCAAGGCAGGCAAGGAGCCGGCAGAAGGAAAACAGATCCTTCTCGGTATCACAAAGGCCGCACTGGCAACAGATTCCTTCCTTTCCGCAGCATCCTTCCAGGAGACGACCAAGGTTCTGACAGAGGCAGCGATCAAGGGTAAGGTTGATAACCTGATCGGTCTGAAAGAGAACGTTATCATCGGTAAGCTGATTCCGGCAGGTACCGGTATGAAGCGTTATCGTGAGACAAAGCTGAGCACAGATGAAAATCTGATGAACCGTCTTTCCATGGACGATGAGTTGAGCTTCGACGACGGTTTTGATTTTGATCTGGGAGATGAAGAAGATCTCACAGAGGAAGATTCCGCAGAAGGAACAGAAAAAGAAGCAGCTGAAGAAGAAACTGTAGCAGCTACAGAGGAATAAAAAAAGTATTGACAATGTATTTTTGGGAAAGTATACTTAGTAAGTGTGCACAAGAATACATTGTCTTTTTTTGTGCGCAAAAAAATATTACAAACCGTAGGAGGTGAAAAGAATGCCAACATTTAACCAGTTAGTTAGAAAAGGACGTCAGACATCTGTTAAGAAGTCTACAGCACCTGCCCTGTTGAAAGGATACAACTCCCTTCACAAGACAGCAATCGACACTGCTTCACCGCAGAAGAGAGGTGTCTGCACCGCTGTTAAGACAGCAACTCCTAAGAAGCCTAACTCAGCTCTTAGAAAGATCGCCAGAGTTCGTCTTTCCAACGGAATCGAAGTAACAAGCTACATTCCGGGTGAAGGTCACAACCTTCAGGAGCACAGCGTTGTTCTGATCCGTGGTGGTAGAGTAAAGGACTTACCTGGTACAAGATACCACATCATCAGAGGTACACTTGATACAGCAGGAGTCGCTAACAGAAAACAGGCTCGTTCTAAGTACGGCGCTAAGAGACCGAAAGCAGGCAAGTAATAGTAACTGTTTTGCTTTGGGGCAATGAAATTAGTACCACAAACAGAACTAATTTAGTGTTGGGATTCTTGACAATAGAAAACCGCACGAACACATTGAATTAGAGGACACATGTGAGTACCGTTGAATTATTGATTATAATAAGGAGGGAAGAATCGTGCCACGTAAAGGACATATTGCAAAAAGAGATGTATTAGCAGATCCTTTATACAATAATAAGGTTGTTACAAAGCTTGTCAACAACGTAATGTTGGATGGTAAGAAAGGCGTAGCTCAGAAGATTGTATACGGAGCATTTGCAAGAGTAGAAGAGAAGGCAGGTAAGCCGGCACTTGACGTTTTTGAAGAGGCAATGAACAACATTATGCCTATTCTGGAAGTTAAGGCAAGACGTATCGGTGGTGCTACCTATCAGGTGCCGATCGAGGTTCGTCCGGACAGACGCCAGGCTCTGGGTCTTCGTTGGTTAGTAATGTTTTCTCGTAAGAGAGGCGAAAAGACCATGGAAGAAAGACTCGCAAATGAGATTTTAGATGCTGCAAACAATACAGGCGCAGCAGTTAAGAGAAAAGAGGATATGCACAAGATGGCAGAGGCAAACAAGGCGTTTGCTCACTACCGTTTCTAGGAAAAAGGCGACTTTTTCTATGTGTGAGATTTTATAGGAGGAAAAAACCTTGGCTGGAAGAGAATATCCACTAGATAGAACCAGAAATATTGGTATTATGGCTCATATCGATGCCGGTAAAACCACATTGACAGAGCGTATCCTTTATTATACTGGTGTTAACTATAAGATCGGTGATACTCACGAAGGTACTGCTACCATGGACTGGATGGAGCAGGAGCAGGAGAGAGGTATCACGATCACATCAGCCGCAACAACCTGCCATTGGACTTTGGAAGAAAACTGCAAGCCGAAGCCGGGTGCACTGGAGCATCGTATCAATATCATTGATACACCTGGACACGTTGACTTCACAGTAGAAGTTGAGCGTTCCCTTCGTGTACTTGACGGTGCCGTTGGCGTATTCTGCGCTAAGGGTGGTGTTGAGCCGCAGTCCGAGAACGTATGGAGACAGGCTGATACCTACAACGTACCTAGAATGGCATTCATCAATAAGATGGATATCCTTGGTGCCAACTTCTATGGTGCAGTAGACCAGATCAGAACAAGACTTGGTAAAAATGCGATCGTTCTTCAGTTGCCGATCGGTAAAGAGGACGATTTCCAGGGAATCATCGACCTGTTTGAGATGAAAGCATACATCTACAACGATGATAAGGGAGAGGATATCTCTATTACAGATATCCCTGCAGATATGGTTGATCAGGCAAATGAGTATCATGATGAACTGATCGAGAAAGTCTGCGAGCTGGATGACGACCTGACAATGATGTATCTGGAAGGAGAGACTCCTTCTGTAGAGCAGATGAAGGCAGCACTTCGTAAGGGAACCTGTGAATGTACAGCAATCCCGGTATGCTGCGGTTCTGCATACAGAAACAAGGGTGTTCAGAAGCTTCTGGATGCAATCCTTGAGTATATGCCCGCACCTACAGATATCCCTTCTATTAAGGGTGTTGATATGGACGGTAACGAAATCGAAAGACATTCTTCCGATGACGAGCCTTTCTCTGCACTTGCATTCAAGATCATGGCAGACCCGTTCGTAGGTAAGCTTGCATTCTTCCGTGTATACTCCGGAACATGTAACGCAGGTTCCTATGTATATAACGCTACCAAAGATAAGAAGGAACGTATTGGACGTATCCTTCAGATGCATGCAAATAAGAGAGCAGAGCTGGACAAGGTATATTCCGGTGATATCGCTGCAGCAGTTGGATTTAAGTTCACCACAACAGGTGATACTATCTGTGATGAGCAGCACCCGGTTATTCTGGAGTCCATGGAGTTCCCGGAGCCGGTTATCGAGCTGGCAATCGAGCCTAAGACCAAAGCAGGTCAGGGCAAGATGGGTGAAGCTCTTGCAAAACTTGCAGAAGAAGATCCTACCTTCCGTGCACATACGGATCAGGAGAC
>CAKRPS010000027.1 GCA_934385475.1 uncultured Lachnospiraceae bacterium
GCAGCAGCACTTGCATATGGTCTTGACAATGAGAAAGAGCAGAAGATCATGGTATACGACTTAGGTGGTGGTACCTTTGATGTATCTATCATTGAGATCGGTGACGGTGTTATCGAAGTTCTTTCCACAAACGGTGATACACACCTTGGTGGTGATGACTTTGACCAGAAGATCATTGACTGGATGCTTGCAGAGTTCAAGGCAAAAGAGGGCGTAGATCTGTCAAATGACAAGATGGCTCTCCAGAGATTGAAAGAAGCAGCAGAGAAGGCTAAGAAAGAGCTTTCTTCCGCAACAACAACCAATATCAACCTTCCGTTCATTACAGCAACTGCTGAGGGACCGAAGCACTTTGATATGGATCTTACAAGAGCAAAATTTGATGAGCTGACACATGATCTGGTAGAAAAGACAGCTATCCCGGTTCAGAACGCTATGAAGGATGCCGGACTGACCAATGCAGATCTGGGCCAGGTACTTCTGGTAGGTGGTTCTACACGTATTCCTGCCGTACAGGAAAAGGTTAAACAGCTTACCGGCAAAGAGCCGAGCAAGTCTCTGAACCCGGATGAGTGTGTTGCGCTTGGTGCATCTATCCAGGGTGGTAAGCTTGCAGGAGATGCAGGCGCCGGTGAAATCCTGTTGCTGGATGTAACACCGCTTTCCCTGTCCATTGAGACAATGGGTGGTGTAGCAACCAGACTGATTGAGAGAAATACAACAATCCCGACCAAGAAGAGCCAGATCTTCTCCACCGCAGCAGATAACCAGACCGCTGTTGATATCAACGTAGTACAGGGTGAGAGACAGTTTGCAAAGGACAACAAGTCCCTTGGACAGTTCAGACTGGATGGTATCCCTCCGGCAATGAGAGGTGTACCGCAGATCGAGGTTACTTTCGATATCGATGCAAATGGTATCGTAAATGTATCTGCAAAGGATCTTGGAACAGGTAAAGAGCAGCACATTACCATCACAGCAGGCTCCAACATGTCTGATGATGAGATCGATAAGGCAGTAAAAGAAGCTGCTGAGTATGAAGCTCAGGATAAGAAGAGAAAAGAAGCGATCGATGCAAGAAACGACGCAGATTCCTTCGTATTCCAGACACAGAAAGCACTTGACGAAGTTGGTGATAAGATCGATGCTTCCCAGAAATCCGGTGTAGAGGCAGATCTGCAGGCAGTTAAGGATATACTGGAGAAGACGAAAGACAGAGAGATGACTGACAGCGAGTTAGATGAGCTGAAAGCAGCAAAAGAGAAACTGACAACCTCCGCTCAGGCTTTGTTTACCAAGATGTATGAGAACATGCAGCAGGCACAGGGCACAGCAGGAGCTGAGAACATGGGCGGTGCAGCCGATGCAGGTGAAAGCACACAGTCCGGTCCGGCTGATGATGTGGTAGATGGAGATTACAGAGAGGTTTAATAAAGCGAAGGGCATAGATTATGGCAGAACAGAAAAGAGATTATTATGAGGTCCTCGGCGTTGAAAAAAACGCCGACGAGGCCGCTATCAAGAAAGCATACAGAGTTCTTGCTAAAAAATATCACCCTGACATGAACCCCGGCGATGCGGAAGCAGAAAAGAAGTTCAAAGAAGCATCGGAGGCTTATGCAGTCCTGAGTGACCCTGAAAAAAGACGGCAGTATGACCAGTATGGTCATGCTGCCTTCGATGGTAACGGAGGCGCTGGCGGATTCGCTGGATTCGATTTCAACAGTGCGGATTTCGGGGATATTTTCGGAGACATTTTCGGAGATATTTTTGGCGGAGGAAGACGTGGCGGCAGCCGGAACAATGGCCCTATGAAGGGGGCAAATCTCCGTACCAGCGTGAGAATTACCTTTGAAGAAGCGGTTTTTGGCGTAGAGAAAGAGCTGGAGCTTACTTTGAAGGATGAGTGTACGACCTGCCACGGCACAGGTGCTAAGCCGGGAACATCACCGGAGACCTGTAGTAAGTGTGGCGGCAAGGGACAGGTAGTATTTACACAGCAATCCTTTTTCGGAACTGTCAGAAATGTACAGACATGTCCGGATTGTCAGGGTACCGGTAAGGTTATCAAGGACAAATGTCCGGATTGCCGGGGTACCGGTTATATTGCCAGCAAGAAGAAGATTCAGGTATCAATTCCGGCCGGAATTGATAATGGTCAGTGTGTGAGAATCCGGGAGAAAGGAGAACCGGGTTCGAACGGTGGACCAAGAGGAGATCTGCTGGTAGAGGTAGTTGTTGGAAGGCATCCGATTTTCCAGCGGCAGGATGCAAATATTTATTCTACCGTGCCGGTATCGTTTGCGGTGGCAGCTCTCGGTGGAGATATCGTGATCGATACTGTGGATGGCAAAGTAATTTATGAAGTGAAGGCCGGAACACAGACAGATACCAAGGTTCGTCTGAAAGGAAAGGGAGTTCCGTCACTCCGTAACAAAGAGATCCGTGGAGATCATTATGTGACTCTGGTCGTACAGGTTCCGGATAAATTGCCGCATGAGGCGAAGGAACTGTTGAAACAGTTCGACAGTCTGACAGGGGATACCCTGAATGCCGCACAGCGGGCTTCGGGAGATAAGGACAATGATCCCGGAAACGGTGGCAAAGGCAGAGGAAAGAAAAAAATCTGGAAATAAAAATACGGAAAGGTCGACTACTGCGAGGTTAGTCGACCTTTTTGCTGTTTGTGGCTTTTCCTTGATTGACAAATATGGTATGCTAAATAAATAGTGATATTTGAGAGAAGAAGACAACAGCAGTTATATGCGGGATGGAGGATATATGTTTTGGAAAAGAGCAGCACTGTTGACAGTGGCTACCCTTACGATGACGGCCGGACTTACCGGTTGTGGTAAACAGCAGACTGAGGAGGTGCCGGAACCGATCGTGGAGGAAATTCCACAGGAGGAGACGACAGAGGAAACAGAAGAAGAGGAACTGACTACAGCATATCCGGTGATCGAGGGCCGTGAGGAAGTGAATGGACAGATACAGAGTTATCTTACCGGCGAGTGGACGGACAAGGCTCAGGCTCTCCGCAGACCGATCGCGGTGATGATTCCCAACAATGCACCGGCAATGCCCCAATATGGACTTTCAAAGGCAGGCATCATTTATGAGGCCCCGGTGGAAGGCCGTATTACAAGACTGATGGCAGTCGTAGAGAACTTTGATGAACTTGACCGGATCGGACCGGTGCGGTCAAGCCGTGACTATTATATTTATGTGGCGATGGGATATGAAGCCATTTATTGTAACTGGGGTCTTGCGAAACCGTACGTAGAGGAGTTGATCAACCGTCCGAATTATTATAATATCAGTGCGGCGGTGGATGGAATCCACAATCCTTCGGATGAGGCATTTAAACGTGTGAGCAGACCGGGATATGCGCTGGAATTTACCGGATATCTGGATATACAGGGACTGTTTGATGCAGTAGAGCGACAGGGATATGACTGGAGCTATGATGCCGATTACGTACCGCCGTTTTTGTTTGCGGCAGATGATGTGATTGCGGATTACGCAGAGCAAGAGACTGCAGACCTGATCTATCCGGGTGGTGAGTCAGCATCCAATTCCGGCGGATACGGTGCATATCATCCTTATTTTGAATATCATGAGGATGACGGGCTGTACTATCGTTATCAGGATGGAAAGCCGCAGATGGATGAGTATACGAATGAGCAGCTTGCAGTGACCAATGTGGTGTTCCAGTATTGTCACGGAGAAGTCCGGGATGACCATGATTACCTTGCGTTCGGAGTGCATGGGGAAGGCGATGCACTGGTATTTACAAACGGCAAGGTTATCAAGGCGACATGGTCGCGCTATGACGGTGATTTTACACCGGCCAGATTCTATGACGAGAACGGTGAGGAAATCATCTTCAATCAGGGAAAAACCTGGATCTGCAATATCTGGAAAGAGTATGGAGAGTTTGTAGAGTATGGAACAGCAGGAAATCTGCATGGAGATGGCTTCTCGGGAGAAGCGCAGACACAGCAGGAGGATGCTGACAAGATCGCGGAAGCGGCAGCAAATGCAGAGTCGGATTGACGGGTTATAAGTTATAGAAGAAGTGGAGCAACAGGGAAGCAGAAATGGACAAGAATGAATGGTATAGAGTAGGAGAAGAAATCAGAGATCAGGTACAATCGGCTATTGATTCCGGAAACTTTTCCCAGCTGGGAAGAAATATCGGAGAATCTGTGAACCGTGCGGTGGATGACATGTCAAGCAGCATCAACCGTGCCGTGGACGGTATGTCAAGCAGCATTAATCACGCGTTTGGAGGATCAAATCCCTATGATAAGCAGCTGAAAGAATCTGAGATCATCTATACGCAGAACGGACAGGAGATTATTGATAACAAGACCGCAAAAGACAAAGGATACACGGATCGGAATGCGTATTACAAGCAGAACAGTACGCTGTACAGGAAACCGAACCTGCGGCCGGATACCCGGTTCTTTGACCGGACACCCAAAGGAACGGTTTCAGGTATTCTGTATATCATACTGGGCAGCATAACAGCGGGAATATCGGGGCTGTTTTTGATAGGGACACTGGGAGCTGCCATGATTGGATTGAAGCTTGGAGTGGCGGGACTAACCACGCTTGGAATTGAGACGGCAGTTATGGCGGCAGGAATCGGAATAAGCTCCGTTGGAACTTCCCAGCGCGGAAGGGTTAAACGTTACCGGCAGTATGTGGAAGTGGTGAAGGAGAAGCTGTACTGCTCTATCGAGGAACTGGCGGCCAAAACCGGAAAGGGAGAAAAATATATCCGCAAGGATTTGAAGAAAATGATGAACCTTGGCATGTTTAAACAAGGGCATCTGGACAGCAAAGAAACCTGTCTGATCGCAAGCGACGAGGTATATGAGCAGTATAAGAAGTCGCAGGAAAGCTATGAGGAACAGAGAAGGGCGAAGCTGCAGGAAGAGAGCAATAATGCAGGTAAAACAGAACAGACTGTGGATGACGGAGTAAGACAGGTCATCGAAGAGGGGCAGAATTACATCCGGATGATACGGAAATGCAATGATGAGATACCGGGAGAAGAGATGAGCGATAAGCTTGATCATCTGGAACTTCTTGTGACGAGAATTTTTGGTCAGGTGGAGAAGGAGCCGGAGCTTGCACCGGAACTTCGCAAGATGTTGAGCTATTATCTGCCGACTACCCAGAAACTCCTCGAGGTATACCGGGATCTTGACAGACAGCAGATCGAGTCCGGCAATATCGCCAAGACGAAAAAGGAGATCGAATCGACGGTTGATACGATCAATGAAGCGTTTGAAAAATTCCTGGATGATCTGTTCCGGGATACCGCATGGGATATCCAGTCGGATATTTCAGTGCTCAATACCATGCTGAAACAGGATGGATATCTGAAGAAAGATTTTGAAAAGGAAACCAATTAGAAAAATACATATAAAGGAAGACAGAAAGGGGTCAGACAATGAGTGACGTGATGGAAAAGGAAAATGTAATGACAGGAGAGGTGATCAATGCGAATCCACTGAATGAGATTAAGCTTACATTAGAACCGACAGCACAGCCGGAAATGAAGCAGGAGCTGGACGACTCTATTTTGACAGAAGCAGAGAAAAAGCAGGTAGAGGATTTCAGTAAACAGATCGATCTGCATGATTCGACCGCTATCTTACAGTATGGCGTGGGCACGCAGAAAAAGATGGCAGAGTTTTCCGGGGATGCACTGGAGAGCGTTAAGACAAAGGATCTCGGTGCAGTAGGCGACATGCTTTCCGGCGTTGTGGCAGAATTAAAAGATTTTGATACCGAGGAAGAGAAAGGAATCTTTGGATTCTTCAAGAAATCCAGCAACAAACTGGAGGGACTGAAGGCAAAATACAGCAAGGCAGAGACGAACATCAACAAGATCTGTGAGACTCTGGAGGGACATCAGGTGATGTTACTCAAGGATATCTCGATGCTGGATAAAATGTATGAGCTGAACCTCACATATTTTAAAGAGCTGTCCATGTACATTATGGCAGGTAAGAAGAAATTACAGGAAACACGTGAAGGAGAACTGGCACAGCTTCTTGAGAAGGCAAAGGCCAGCAATCTTCCAGAGGATGCGCAGGCAGCCCGTGACGTAGAGGCATTGTGCGACCGGTTTGAGAAGAAAATCCATGATCTGGAGCTTACCAGAATGGTATCGATCCAGACAGCACCCCAGATCCGTCTGGTACAGAGCAGTGATACGATGATGGTGGAAAAGATCCAGTCCACGATCGTCAATACCATACCGCTCTGGAAAAGCCAGATGGTACTTGCACTTGGCGTAAGTCATGCAGAGCAGGCAGCCAAGGCACAGCGCGAAGTTTCGGATATGACAAACGAGCTGCTGAAGAAGAATGCGGAAATTCTCAAGACAGCCTCTATCGAGAGCGCAAAGGAATCAGAACGTGGCATTGTGGATATGGAAACACTCAAGAATACCAATGCAAATCTGATTGCTACGCTGGATGAAGTGATGAAGATCCAGGCAGAGGGAAGAGAAAAGAGAAGAACTGCCGA
This sequence comes from uncultured Lachnospiraceae bacterium, assembly GCA_934385475.1. Taxonomy (GTDB): domain Bacteria; phylum Bacillota; class Clostridia; order Lachnospirales; family Lachnospiraceae; genus UBA3282. The sequence continues at coordinate 6,550 of CAKRPS010000027.1, forward strand.
GATCGAAATGAAGCAGATGGAAGAGGAACTGAAAGGAAAGCTTTTGGAGATCAGTTCCAAATAATATAGAACGACCGGAAGGACAGCAGCCATGAAGTGGATGAAATTCAGAATTAAGACAATTACAGAGGCAGAGGATATCATTATCAGCACCCTGTATGATATTGGGCTGGAAGGAGCCCAGATAGAGGACAAGATTCCTCTGACTGCACTTGAGAAGGAGCAGATGTTTGTTGATATTCTCCCGGATGGCCCGGAGGATGACGGAATTGCTTATCTGAGTTTCTTCGTGGAAGAAAAGGAGGACGGCTCCCTGGAGGTTTCGGGGAATCCCACCGATAAAGAAACGATTCTGGAACAGATCAGAGAGGAACTGGACGGATTACGGCTTTTTATGGAGATCGGAGAGGGAACTGTCACAGTAACGGAGACAGAGGATCTTGACTGGATCAACAACTGGAAACAGTTTTTCCATCAGTTTTACATTGATGACCTTTTGGTAATTCCGTCATGGGAAGAAGTCAAGGAGGAAGACCGGGATAAGAAAATTCTCCATATTGACCCGGGAACTGCATTCGGAACCGGAATGCACGAGACAACCCAGCTGTGCATACGCCAGATCAAAAAGTTCCTCACACCGGAAACAGAGCTTCTCGATGTGGGAACCGGAAGCGGAATTCTCGCGATCCTGGCACTTATGTACGGAGCACATCATGCAGTTGGTACAGATCTGGATCCCTGCGCTGTAGAGGCGGTGGCTCAGAATATGGAGGCAAACGGTATTCCGGAACAGTCTTTTAAAATGATGATCGGAAATATCATCACGGATAAAGCAGTACAGGATAAGGTTGGATACGAATGCTATGATATTGTAGTGGCAAACATTCTGGCAGATGTGCTGGTGCCGCTGACACCGGTGATCGTGCACCAGTTGAAAAAGGGTGGAATCTATATCACATCCGGTATTATCAATGACAAGGAAACGGTTGTGCGGGAGGCTGTTGAGGCAGCCGGTCTGGAAATTCTGGAGGTTACTTATCAGGGCGAGTGGGTTTCCGTGACAGCCCGTAAGAATTAGGCGATGTAGATGAAGGCAATCAGGAAAAAGACAGACGGAAGTACAGGCTATGTAGTGGCGGGAATCCTTGCACTTATCTGGATGTGTGTTATTTTCGCGTTTTCAGCGCAGGATAAACAGGAATCCAGCGTAGTCAGTGAAGGGGTCAGCTACGAGCTCGTCAGTTCTACAGGATTTTTTTTCCATCTGCATCTGGATGAAGAACAGATCAAAGAAGTGGCAAGAGTGATTGAGAGCACAGTCAGAAAAGCGGCGCATATGACAGAGTACGCGATTCTGGCAGTGCTTTTATACCTTTGGCTGGATGGCTGGCAGTGGAAAAAGTGGCACAGAAGAGCACTGGCGGTTGGACTGGCGGGCTTATATGCGGCGAGCGATGAATTTCACCAGTTGTTTGTAGAAGGGCGCGCCGGAAGCGTGAGGGATGTTATGATTGATACGGCAGGAGCGCTGATCGGAGTGACAGTGGCTGTGCTCTGCGGGGCATTATTCCGCCGGTTGAAAAGAAAAGGAGAGCGGTGATATGTACCAGTTTTTTGTGGAGCCATCACAGATAAACGGAAACCGGATCGTCATTACCGGCAGCGATGTCAACCATATCAGAAATGTTCTGCGAATGAAGATCGGGGAAGAGATCGCAGTCAGCAACGGCATTGACGGAAAAGAGTATCGTTGTGGAATTGAAGAATATGCGGACGATGCGGTACTGTGCACACTCCGCTTTATAAAAGAGGACGGCATAGAACTGCCGTCTAAAGTGTATTTGTTCCAGGGACTTCCCAAAGCGGATAAGATGGAGCTTATCGTACAGAAAGCGGTGGAGCTTGGAGCGTATGAGATCATTCCGGTAGCAGCAAAACGATGTGTGGTCAAGCTGGATGAGAAGAAAGCAACCGGGAAAGCAAACAGATGGCAGGGGATTGCTGAGGCGGCCGCCAAACAGAGCAAGAGGGCAGTCATTCCGCAGGTACATCCGGTGATGACGATGAAGGATGCGCTGGGTTATGCCGGAAACATGGATGTCAGACTGATCCCGTATGAGCTGGCCGAGGATATGGAGCACACAAGGGAGCTGCTGCGGCAAATTCAGCCGGGACAGAGTGTGGCCATCTTTATAGGGCCGGAAGGCGGTTTTGAAGAGAGTGAAATCCAGGCTGCATTAAAGGCGGGGATAGAGCCTGTGACGCTGGGGAGAAGAATCCTGCGGACAGAAACGGCTGGATTTACTGTTCTGGCATGGCTGGGATATCTGCTGGAACAGTAGGTGTGACAGCAACAAAGAAACGTCGTAAAGTGTCAGCGACAGAGTGGGTGGCATAAAATAGTATATAGCGAGAATCACAGATCGATTACGGAGATACATGGAAATCCGTGATGGGATATAGGTGAAAGGAATGACAGAAATGGAAGTATATTTGGACAATTCTGCAACCACAAGATGCTTTGATGAAGTAGGCGGTCTGGTACAGAAAGTTATGTGCGAGGATTATGGAAATCCTTCCAGCATGCATCATAAAGGAGTGGAAGCAGAACAATATCTGCGATACGCGAGAGAAACATTAGCCACGATTCTGAAGGTGAATGAAAAGGAAATACTTTTTACTTCGGGAGGAACGGAGTCTGACAATATTGCGCTGATTGGAACAGCAATGGCGAACCACAGGCGTGGAAGACATCTGATCACAACAAAGATTGAGCATCCTGCAATCCTGCAGACTATGAAATATCTGGAAGATCAGGGGTTTGAAGTGACGTATCTTGGTGTTGACCGGGAAGGCAGGATCGACTTGCAGGAACTGGAGAAGTCAATACGGAGCGATACGATACTGGTGTCTATCATGTATGCCAACAACGAGATTGGAAGTGTGCAGCCGATAGCAGAGGCAGGTGCACTGATCAAGCGCTGCAATGCACAGACTTATTTTCATGTGGATGCAGTGCAGGGATTTGGAAAGTTTGTCATTCATCCTGCAAAGCTGCACGTGGATATGCTTTCAGTGAGTGGGCATAAGATCCACGGGCCGAAGGGGATCGGATTTCTGTATGTCAAGGATGGAACTAAGATTCATCCGATCATGTATGGCGGAGACCAACAGAAAGGCATGAGATCCGGAACAGAGAATGTGCCTGGAATAGCCGGAATGGCGATGGCAGCCAGGATGGTCTATGAGGATCTGGAAAAGGATCGTGCGAGAATGTATCAGCTGCGCAGAACCCTGATAGAAGGTGTCACACGTATGGAAGGCGTGCGGATCAACGGCAGTACAGAGGAAAATTCTGCGCCACACATTGTCAGCATGTCCGTCGAAGGTGTGCGAAGCGAGGTGCTGCTTCATGCGCTGGAGGAAAGAGGAATCTATGTGTCGGCAGGAAGTGCCTGCTCCTCCAACAAACCGCAGACCTCAGCGACCCTCAAGGCAATCGGGGTAGAGAAGAATATGCTGGATTCCACGATACGTCTCAGCTTTTCCGTCTTTACAACCGAAGAGGAAATCCAGTATACTATACAGGCATTGTGCGAACTGATTCCGATGCTCAGAAGATATGCGAGACATTAGGAAGCGATAAAATAGAAAGGTAAGGAAACCATGTTTACAGCTTTTTTGATAAAATATGCGGAAATTGGTGTCAAAGGGAAAAACCGTTATCTCTTTGAAGACGCTCTGGTCAAACAGATTAAGTACGCATTGAAAAAGTGCGAAGGAGAATTTACGGTCCGTAAGACGGACGGCAGAATTTATGTGGATGCTGTTTCGGAGTTTGACTATGACGAGACGGTTGCAGCTCTGCAGAAGGTATTTGGAATTTCCGGGATCTGTCCGATGGTGTATGTGGAGGATGAGGGATTTGAGAAGCTGGGTGAAAGAGTTGTGCGGTATATCGACGAAGTTTACCCGGACAAAAACAAGAGCTTCAAGATCGCTGCAAGACGCGCACGGAAGAATTATCCGTTGAATTCCATGGAAATTAACATGGAGATGGGAGGGATTCTGTTGGATGCCTACCCGGAACTGCATGTGGATGTTCACAAGCCGGATATTCTGCTGAATATTGAGATCAGAGACAAGATTTATATTTATTCGGAGATTATTCCGGGACCGGGAGGTATGCCGGTGGGAACGGGAGGAAAGGCTATGCTGCTCCTCTCCGGTGGTATAGACTCTCCGGTGGCAGGATGGATGATCGCAAAACGCGGAGTCAAGATTGATGCGGTATATTTCCATGCACCGCCGTATACCAGCGAGCGTGCAAAACAGAAGGTTGTAGATCTTGCAAAGAAGGTAGCTGCCTACACGGGGCCGATTTATCTGCATGTGATCAACTTTACGGATATACAGCTTTATATCTATGACAAGTGTCCTCATGATGAGTTGACCATCATTATGCGCCGCTATATGATGCGCATCGCAGAAATGATCGCAAAGCAGACAGAGTGTATCGGCCTGATTACGGGAGAAAGCATCGGACAGGTGGCATCGCAGACGATGCAGAGTCTTGTGGCGACGAACGAGGTATGTGAGCTGCCGGTTTACAGACCACTCATTGCTTTTGATAAGATGGATATTGTGACCATTTCGGAAAAGATAGACACATATGAGACATCAATCCTTCCTTATGAGGATTGCTGTACAATCTTTGTGGCAAAGCATCCGGTGACAAAACCGAATGTGAATATTATCCGGAAACATGAAAAGAATCTTTCTGAGAAGATTGACGAACTTGTGCAGACAGCGATGGAGACAGAGGAACTGATCATTGTGCAGGCATAACAAAAAAGGATGACCTTGGGTCATCCTTCCTGTTCTTCTTACTATGGACAATCTTACATAAGATAAGGCTTCAATGCAGCCATAACCTCATCGGTACCATCTTCAGCATGAATGTTGAGATCAATCGGCTTGGAAAGATCCAAACTGAAAATACCCATGATAGATTTGGCATCGATAACATATCTTCCGGATACTAAATCGAAGTCATAATCAAACTTTGTGATATCGTTTACGAAAGATTTCACCTTATCAATTGAATTTAAAGAAATCTGTACTGTTTTCATTAAGAATTACCTCCTTTGATTTTTAATACCTTCTGCATATATACTAAATGCTGGCAGATTAAAAGTCAATGATAAAAGAATACAAAAAAAGCGGAGATTACTATGAAAAGTGTAGCATTACATAATTTGGGATGTAAGGTAAATGCATACGAAATGGATGCAATGCAACAAATGTTACAAGAAAGAGGATATAAAATTGTACCATTTGATCAATTAGCAGATATATATATTATCAATACCTGTACAGTGACCAATATAGCGGACCGGAAAAGCCGCCAGATGTTACATCGGGCGAAAAAGCAGAATCCGGATGCGGTAGTAGTGGCGGTTGGCTGTTATGTGCAGACCGGAGAAGAGACGGTGGAAAAGGACGAGGCAATCGACCTCGCAATTGGAAATAACCGGAAGAAAGATCTCATACCGATTCTGGAAGGATATCTGGAGCAACGGGAAGCGCAGGATGTACATCGTCAGGTGAGCGATGTGATCGCAATAGGAGAGACCAGAGAATATGAGGAGATGTCCCTGAAGAAGACTGCCGAACATACCAGGGCTTATATCAAAATACAGGACGGCTGTAACCAGTTCTGCTCTTACTGTATCATACCCTATGCAAGAGGCCGCGTCAGAAGCAGGGAGGAAAAGGACATCTTTGCGGAAGTCACACAGCTTGTGGAGGCGGGCTATCAGGAGATCGTACTTACGGGAATACATCTGAGCTCTTATGGGATTGACCGGGGGGAACCTGAACTTTTACAGCTTCTTGAAAAACTTCATGATATAGAAAAGCTTCGCAGGATACGGCTCGGGTCGTTGGAACCGCGTATCATCACAGAGGAGTTTGCAGGCAGGATCAGCCGGATGCCCAAAATCTGCCCACATTTTCATCTTTCCCTGCAAAGCGGCTGTGACAGTGTCCTGCAAAGAATGAATAGACGATATGACAGTGGGGAATACTTTGAAAAAACGCAGCTCCTGCGAAAGTATTATGAGGATCCGGCAATTACGACGGATGTGATCGTGGGATTTCCGGGAGAAACCTGGGAAGAATTTGAACAGACCAGGAAATTTGTGGAAAAGGTGCAGTTTTTTGAAATGCACATTTTCAAGTATTCCCGCAGACATGGTACGAGAGCGGCGCAGATGGACGGACAGCTGACGGAGGCGCAGAAAGCTGAGAGAAGCAACATTCTGCTTGAGCTGGAGAGAACGATGTCCCAGAGCTACCGGGAACAGTTTCTGGGATGTGAAGTGGAGGTACTGCTGGAGGAAAAGAAAGAGATAGCCGGCAGAAATTACTGGATCGGACACACGCCTCAATATGTCAGGATTGCTCTGGAAGCAGCCGATAATATTGACAGACATAATACTCTTATCAGGGGAAGGGCTGCGGATTTTCTACAGGAGGATATTCTGCTGATCCGGTAAGAGGTTACGATTTATCCGTTTAAAAAGATTGAATTTTGCGACGCGATAGAGTATGATGTTAACAATAGGGGTAATTTGGCAAAAATAGAACGATGGATAAGGGCGTGATACAATGCAGGATTTGGACAATACACAATTTTTTAAAGTAGAGACAGAGGCAGAGACGGGAGTGAAGCTTGTCCTCTCAACTGTTTACGAGGCACTGACAGAGAAAGGATATAATCCTGTAAACCAGATCGTGGGGTATATTATGTCCGGGGATCCTACCTATATCACCAGTCATAAGAATGCAAGAAGTCTGATCATGAAGGTAGAGAGAGACGAACTGGTAGAAGAGATGCTGGTAGAATACATTAAGAACTCCTTGAAGAGATAGAAGAACATGAGAATTATGGGATTGGATTTCGGTTCCAAGACAGTCGGGGTGGCAGTGAGCGATCCACTGCTGATAACAGCACAGGGACTTGAAATTATCAGAAGAAAAGATGAAAATAAGCTTCGACAGACACTGGCGAGAATTGAGGAACTGATCGTTGCGTACGAAGTGTCGGAAATCGTGCTTGGTTTCCCAAAGAATATGAATGATTCTATCGGACCGAGGGCAGAGATTTCGCTTGAGTTTAAAGATAAGCTGGAGAGAAGAACCGGATTGCCTGTTGTGATGTGGGACGAGCGGCTGACGACCGTGGCGGCTGACAGAACCATGATGGAGGCGGGAGTCCGCAGAGAGAACCGTAAGGAATATGTGGACAAAATTGCGGCGACCCTGATATTGCAGGGATATTTGGATTATCGCACCAATACAGAGAAAAAGTAAGGAGACAGTGCGAGTGGACAAGATTGTTTTTACACCGGATGGAGAAGATGCAGTCGAGTTCTATGTGTTGGAACAGACGAGACTGGGCGGAATAGATTACATCTTAGTAACAGATTCAGAAGAAGGAGATGGGGAGGCCATGATACTGCGTGACACATCTGCTTCGGGTGAGGAAGAAGCACTATATGAGATCGTGACGGATGACGCAGAGCTGGAAGCCGTGGCAGCAGTGTTTGAAAATATGCTGGACGACATCGAGCTCGCGTAAGCCGGCCTACATAGTGTTTGCAACAAAGAATATGGAGGTAAATTTTTTTGAAGAAAATTGAACAAGGAAAAGCGGCTTCGAGACTGAAGGTTATCCCTTTGGGAGGTCTGGAGCAGATTGGGCTTAATATTACTGCCTTCGAATATGAGGACAGTATTATTGTGGTGGATTGCGGTCTGTCATTCCCGGAGGATGAGATGCTGGGAATCGATCTGGTAATCCCGGATATTACGTATTTGAAAGACAATGCAGATAAAGTAAAAGGATTTATTATCACACATGGACATGAGGACCATATAGGAGCTCTGCCCTATGTATTGAAAGAATTGAATATTCCGATCTATGCGACCAAGCTGACGATGGGTATTATTGAGAACAAGCTGACGGAGCATGAGCTGCTCGGAAAGACGAAACGTAAGGTTGTAAAGTTTGGACAGTCGATCAATCTGGGAAGGTTCCGGATTGAATTTATCAAGACAAATCACAGTATTGTGGATGCTGCAGCGCTGGCGATCTATTCTCCTGCGGGTATTGTGGTGCATACAGGCGACTTTAAGGTTGACTATACACCGGTATTTGGAGACGCCATTGATCTGCAACGGTTTGCGGAAATCGGCAAAAAGGGTGTACTTGCCCTGATGTGCGATTCCACCAATGCAGAGAGACCGGGCTTTACGCCGTCAGAGAAGACGGTCGGAAGAACCTTTGACACCCTGTTTTCCGAGCATAAAGATACCAGAATTATTATTGCGACGTTTGCATCCAATGTAGACCGTGTACAGCAGATCATCAATTCGGCATACAAGTTCGGAAGAAAGGTTGTAGTCGAAGGACGGAGCATGGTCAATATCATTGACACGGCATCCAAACTGGGATATCTGAACATACCGGATAAGACGCTGATCGAGATCGAACAGCTCAAAAATTATCCGAATGATAAGACAGTGATCATCACAACGGGCAGCCAGGGAGAAAGTATGGCAGCACTGAGCCGGATGGCCAGTGACAATCACAAAAAGATTTCTATTATGCCGGGAGATACCGTTATTTTCTCGTCCCATCCGATTCCGGGTAATGAGAAGGCTGTGACCAATGTGATCAATGAACTGCAGATGAAGGGCGCAGATGTTATTTTCCAGGATGTTCACGTGTCGGGACATGCCTGTCAGGAAGAGATCAAGCTGATCTACAGTCTGGTGAAACCCAAGTACGCAATTCCGGTGCACGGAGAGTACAAGCACCGCAAAGCGCAGGCGAAGATTGCTGCAGAGCTTGGAATCCCGAAAGAAAATATTTTCATGCTGCAGTCGGGAGATGTGCTTGAGATGGACAGCGAGAAGGCGGTTGTAACCGGAAAGGTTCCGGTTGGAGCGATTCTGGTTGACGGCCTTGGAGTAGGAGATGTCGGCAATGTGGTACTCCGTGACAGACAGCATCTGGCGGAGGACGGTATTTTGATCGTCGTACTGGCACTGGATTCCTACAGCGACCAGCTGGTGTCCGGGCCGGATATCGTTTCCAGAGGATTTGTGTATGTGAGGGAATCCGACGAACTTCTGGATGAGGCAAGGCTTCTGGTCAATGAGGCTGTTCAGGGCTGTCTGGACAAGGGCCAGTCAGACTGGGGTAAATTGAAATCTACTATCAAAGATGTTTTGAGCGAATTTGTCTGGAAAAAGACGAAGAGACGTCCAATGATCCTGCCGATTATTATGGAAGTGTAGGGCACGTAAGTGAACTGAGGAGGAAATGGCATGTCGGACATTGATATAGCGAGAGTGACCTGTAATTTTGCCGCGCTGATCAAGCAGACAGATATCTACAGAGAATACGATTTTCAGAAAAACAAGTTAAAGAAACAACCGGAGCTTTTTCAGAAGGTCAACGAATATCGACAGAAGAACTTTGACCTGCAGCATGAGAAAGAAGGGGAAGAACTCTACGAGAAAATGGAGCAGTTCGAGAGGGAATACGAATCTTTTCGAGAGAATCCGCTGGTGGATGATTTTCTGAAAGCGGAACTTGCTTTCTGCCGAATGATGCAGGATATCAATATCCGTCTTACAACCGAGCTTCATTTTGAGTAGGACAGGGTGAACACACGAACCGGAAAGGCGCGAATATCTATGAGTGCAAAACAGATTGTAGGAACAACAGCTGAATTTATTATCAAGGCAATTATTTTTGTGCTGATCGTTATGTTTGTATACAGGACGGCGGTGACTGCCTATGATTATGGATACCGCGTCTTTGCGGAAGAGCCTGTTTCGGAAGGCGAAGGAAGAACTCTCAGCGTATATGTGGAGCAGGACGATTCTGTGAAGGACATTGGGAACATGCTTCAGGAAAAGGGGCTGATCCGGGATGCCAAACTGTTTTGGGTGCAGGAGCTTTTGTCAGAAAATCACGGAAAGATAAAACCGGGCATTTATGACCTGAATACATCGATGACAAGCCAGGATATGATAGCGGTAATGGCTGGAAATGATACGGAGGCAATCGATTCTCCTGCAATTGAGGCTGAGCCACAGACAGATACACAGGAGGAAACGTTTGACGAGGAAACGGCAGCGATCGGCGCTCAGGAAGGAACAATAGACGATACGATGACAGAGGGAACAGGTGAAGGAGAATGATTACGGATGAACGTATGAGTGCCTTTATCGATTCGCTGGACAAGGGTAATTCACCGCTGCTGAATGAAATAGAAAGAGAAGCAAGAGAAACCAATGTGCCAATCATCCGGACACAGACTCAGAGCCTGTTACGCTTTTTGCTTTCCGTGCACAGGCCGCAGTCCATTCTGGAGGTGGGATGTGCCATTGGTTTTTCGGCATTGTTGATGAGTGAGTACGCACCGCAGGGGTGCAGGATCACAACGATAGAGAAATATGAGAAAAGAATCCCGATCGCGAAGGCAAACTTTGCGAGGGCAGGAAAAGATATTGAACTGCTGGAGGGAGATGCTACGGATATCCTGAGGGAGCTTTCGGGTGGATATGATATGATTTTTATGGATGCAGCCAAGGGGCAGTATATTCATTTCCTTCCGGATGTGTTAAGATTGCTGAATCCGGGCGGAATTCTGGTTTCGGATAATGTGCTGCAGGATGGAGATATTGTAGAATCCCGCTTTGCGGTGACGAGACGAAACCGGACGATCCACAGCAGAATGAGAGAGTATCTGTATGAACTGACACACAGCGCAGAACTGGAGACGGTGGTTTTGCCGGTGGGAGACGGTGTTACGATCAGTGTAAAACGCAGATAACAGAAATGAGGCATTATGAGAAAACCGGAGCTTTTGATCCCGGCGAGCAGCCTGGAGGTATTGAAAACAGCAGTAATATTTGGTGCGGATGCAGTTTATATCGGCGGAGAGGCATTCGGACTGCGCGCAAAGGCCAAGAATTTCTCGAAAGAGGAGATGGCAGAAGGGATTGCGTTTGCGCATGAACATGGAGTGAGGGTTCATGTGACGGCTAATATTCTGGCGCATAATTATGATCTGGATGGGGCAGCAGATTATTTCCGTGAATTAAAGGAACTTAAACCGGACGCACTTATCATTGCAGATCCCGGAATGTTTACACTGGCAAGGCAGATCTGTCCGGAGATAGATATCCATATCTCCACACAGGCGAATAATACCAATTATCTGACTTACCGTTTCTGGTATGAGCAGGGGGCGAAACGGGTAGTATCAGCCAGAGAACTGTCCTTGCAGGAGATTGCCCAGATCCGTGAAAAGATTCCGGATGATCTGGAGATAGAAAGCTTTATTCATGGAGCAATGTGCATCTCTTATTCCGGAAGATGCCTTCTGAGCAGTTATTTTACGGGAAGAGACGCCAACCATGGGGCCTGTACCCATCCCTGCCGCTGGAAGTATGCGGTGGTGGAGGAAAAGAGACCCGGAGAATATCTGCCGGTGTATGAAAATGAGCGCGGGACCTATATCTTTAACTCAAAAGACCTGTGCATGATTGAACACATTCCGGAGATGATACAGGCCGGGATCGACAGCTTCAAGATAGAGGGGCGCATGAAAACAGCCCTTTATGTGGCGACGGTAGCGCGTACTTATCGCAAGGCAATAGACGATTATCTGGAATCCGAAGAGAAATACCGGGCCAATATGGACTGGTACAGGGCGGAGATCGCCAAGTGTACCTACCGGCAGTTTACTACCGGCTTTTATTTTGGTAAACCGGACGAGAATACACAGATCTATGACAACAATACCTATGTGAATGAGTATATCTATCTGGGTATTGTGGGAGAACTGCGACAGGGACCGGGCGATGAGATCGGCATCTGTGCGAGGATCGAACAGCGTAATAAGTTCTGCGTGGGCGACCAGATTGAGATTATGAAGCCGGACGGCAGCAATGTAAAAGTGCGGGTGCTGGCGATGTACGACGAAGAGGGGAACCCGGTAGAATCGTGTCCGCATTCCAAACAGATCATAGATGTTCTGCTGTCGGAGCTTCCGCAGGTATACGATATTCTGCGCGTGAGCAACAGCAGAGAATAGAGGCAGTCAAAATTGTCGTTGACCGTTATATTGTCCATATTGTACAATGTGAACAGCGAACCGCCGGAGCTGCCTCTGTAAGGTACAATACTTGTTTTATTTAGCTGAATGGATTGCTTGTGATGTTGAGAAGGAAGTTTTTCAGAAAAAAATAAATTTAGGTATTGCATTTTCAAAAAAAGTAGAGTATCTTAATAGAAAAGGTCGACGACCTAATATAAAGGTATCTAGAACGAGGATGTTCCAAAAAGGTGATTTTTGGAGCATTTTTTTGTTGTAGCGATGAGAAAATGCCCGCACTTGTGCAGGTGCATTTGACGATCGGGGTGGTATCTCTCTGCAGGGTGAGGATGCAGAGCGATACCACCGGCTAAGGGAGGTTCGGATAGCCTTAAAAAGAGGAAAGGATGATGAGAGAATGAGCGAAGTATTTAATGTTGAAGAGATTTTCGGACAGAACGTATTCACTCTTGGCAAAATGAAAGAGCGTCTTCCCAAGAATGTGTACAAAGAGGTTGTCAAGGTTATGGATCAGGGCGGCGAGCTTTCCATGAATACGGCGAATGTTGTGGCAAAGGCAATGAAGGACTGGGCCGTAGAAAACGGAGCAACCCATTATACACATTGGTTCCAGCCTCTGACAGGAATTACCGCAGAGAAGCATGACGCTTTTGTTGCACATCCGGATGAGGAAGGCAAAATGCTGACAGAGTTTTCCGGCAAGGAACTGATCAAGGGCGAGCCGGATGCTTCATCTTTTCCGTCAGGAGGATTGAGAGCAACCTTTGAGGCGAGAGGATATACCGCGTGGGATATCACATCCCCGGCATTCCTGAAAGAATCAGGATGCGGAACCATTCTCTGCATTCCAACAGCGTTCTGCTCCTATACCGGTGAAGCACTGGATAAGAAAACACCTTTGCTCCGTTCTATGGAAGCCCTCAGCGAACAGGCACTCCGAATCGTGAGACTGTTTGGCAATACAGAGGCAACGAAGGTAGTAGCTTCGGTTGGACCTGAGCAGGAATACTTTCTGGTAGATAAAGATCTGTACATGAAGAGAACAGACCTTATGTTTGCGGGACGTACTCTTTTTGGAGCACCGGCTCCGAAGGGACAGGAGATGGAAGACCATTACTTTGGTGTTATCCGTGAGCGTGTCGGCGAATACATGAAGGATCTGAATGAGGAGCTTTGGAAATTAGGTGTAACCGCAAAGACACAGCACAACGAAGTAGCTCCTGCACAGCATGAGTTGGCACCGATTTATGAGACTGCCAATATTGCAGTAGATCACAACCAGCTTGTTATGGAAGCAATGAAGAGAGTTGCGGTTCGTCACAACATGAGATGTCTTCTCCATGAGAAGCCATATGCCGGAGTGAACGGTTCCGGTAAACACAACAACTGGTCTATCACAACGGATAACGGCGTCAACCTGCTTGATCCCGGCGATACACCGAATGAGAATGTACAGTTCCTGCTGGTACTGGCATGTATTTTGAAAGCAGTTGATGTACACGCAGATCTGCTTCGTCAGTCTGCATCAGATGTCGGAAACGACCACAGACTTGGAGCAAATGAGGCACCTCCGGCAATCATTTCCGTATTCCTCGGAGAACAGCTTGAGGATGTCGTAAGACAGTTGATCGAGACAGGAGCGGCAACCTCTGTAAAAGAGGGCGGCAAGCTGCTTACAGGCGTTAAGACACTTCCGGATTTCCAGAAGGATGCGACAGACCGTAACAGAACTTCACCGTTTGCCTTCACTGGTAATAAATTCGAGTTCCGTATGGTAGGATCGGCAGACTCCATTGCAAGCCCGAATACGACACTCAATGCGATTGTAGCTGAAGCTTTCTGTGAGGCGGCAGACCGTCTGGAGAAGGCTGAGGACAAGGAGATCGCGATCCATGACTTGATCAAAGAGTATCTGACAGAGCACCAGAGAATCATCTTCAACGGAAATGGTTACTCTGATGAGTGGGTAGCTGAGGCAGAGAGAAGAGGACTTCCGAATATTGCTTCCATGATTGAAGCAGCCAACACCATCACTACAGACAAAGCGGTAAAATTATTTGAAAAGTTCGGTATCTTTACAAAGGTAGAGCTGGAATCCCGCGAGGAGATTATCTACGAAACCTATGCAAAGACAATCAATATTGAGGCGCTTACCATGATCGACATGGCAGGCAAGCAGATCATTCCGGCCGTTGTAAAATATACAAAGGCACTTGCAGAGACAGTTAATGCTGTGAAGGCAGCAGGAGCTGACGCTGAAACACAGACAGAACTTCTCAAGGAAGCCAGCAGCAAGCTGAATGCTATGCAGAAGGCACTTGTTGAACTGGAGAAGGCAGAGAAGGAAGCATCCGGAATTGAGGATGCGAAGAAACAGGCATTCTTCTACAAAGACACTGTCAAGAAGCTGATGGATGAGCTCCGTGCACCTGCGGATGAACTGGAAATGATCGTTGACAAGGACATCTGGCCGATACCTACATACGGCGAGCTGATGTTCGAAATTTAATTCGTTTCCCAATCTCTTTTTTAGGGGGACGGGGCTTTGTATCTGTCCCCCACAAAAAAATATTTGACAAATTTGAATAAAACACTTGCCAAATGAAAAAATATCATATATAATCTCTAATTGTTGATGGGCTATCGCCAAACGGTAAGGCAACGGACTCTGACTCCGTCATTTCAAGGTTCGAATCCTTGTAGCCCAGCTTGAAAGCCCCGGCAGAGTTCTGCCGGGGCTTATTTTTGAAGTAAGGGTTATGCAAAAACAGACAGAATGGGATAAAGAAATATGTACACGTTTAACAGCAGAGTAAGATACAGCGAGGTGGGAGAGGACTGTAATATGACGATACAGTCGCTTCTGGATTACTTTCAGGATTGCAGCATTTTTCATTCGGAAGACATCGGTGCTGGAATCGCATATTATAAAGAGAAAAATCAGGCATGGCTGATGTCGGCATGGCAGATCTGTGTGAACCGCTACCCGCACCTTTGTGAGGACATTGTGATCGGGACAGCACCCTATGAGTTTAAGGGGTTTATCGGGTATCGTAATTTTGAGATGAAAACACAGGAGGGAGAGGTGCTGGCTTATGCCAATTCCGTGTGGAGTCTGATGAATACACAGACGATGATGCCGGCGAGACCGGAACCCCGGATGATAGAACGCTATGGAAAAGAGCCGCGGTATCCAATGGAATATGCACCGCGCAAGATAGCGATGCCGGAAGACGGAACGGCATGTGAACCATTTACTGTAAAAGTACATCATCTGGACTGCAATCATCATGTGAACAACGGTCAGTATGTGCGTATGGCAATGGATTTTGCACCGAAGGATATACAGATAAAACAGCTCAGGACAGAGTATCGAAGCCAGGCAAGGCTTGGAGATACGATTTATCCAATGCTGTCGAAGGATGAATCGGAAGGAAAATATACAGTGTCCCTGAACAACGCAGAAGGGAAACTGTATTGCATTGTGGAACTTTTGAAAAGATAAGAAGATGCGTTTGTGAGGAGATAGGAGATACGAAGATATGATCAGACTGGGTGAAAAGCAGGAACTGTCTGTTCTGAAAAAGGTGGAATTTGGAGTATATGTCGGAGAGGAGACCAACCGCGAAGAGAGGGTTCTTCTGCCGCGCAAACAGGTGCCGGAGGGAACAGAGATTGGTGATAAACTGGAGGTATTCGTATATCGGGATTCAAAGGACAGGCTGATAGCGACTACGACGGAACCAAAACTGCTGTTACATAAAACGGGAGTGCTCCGGGTTGCAGCGGTCGGCAAAATAGGAGCGTTTCTGGACTGGGGACTGGAGAAAGAGCTTTTTCTTCCCTTTAAGGAACAGACGAGAAAAGTGGCAGTCGGAGAGGAATGTCTGGTGGCACTTTATATCGACAAGAGCAGCCGTTTGTGTGCGACTATGAATGTGTATCCGTACCTTCAGCAGGACAGCCCGTATCATAAGGATGATATGGTGCAGGGAACGGTCTATGAGATCAGCGATAATTTTGGGGCCTTTGTGGCTGTGGATAATCTGTATTCTGCACTGATTTCCAAAAAGGAGCTTTATGGAACAGTGCGGATCGGCGATCAGATCACGGGACGTGTGGTACAGGTCAAAGAGGATGGAAAACTGGATCTGAGCATCCGGGAGAAGGCATATCTGCAAATAAAGAAGGATGCCGAAAAGATCCTGAATGTCATTGACAGTTATGACGGTGTACTTCCGTTTACGGACAAAGCGACACCGGAAGTGATCAAAAGAGAAACACAGATGAGCAAGAACGAATTTAAGCGGGCGGTAGGACATCTGTTAAAAGAAGGCAGGATTGAGATTACTCCAAGGGCGATCAGAAGAAAAGGGTAGAAATACGGGAAAGACGGCATGAACAGCAAAAAGACAAACTGGCTATTTTTAACAATTATACTGGCGCATTTTGCAGCCTTATTTTTCCTGATCCGGATGGGAGAAGGTATTAATTTCACGATGGCTGCCAACTGTATTGTAAGCGAATTGATCATATTGGTTCCGGGACTTGTTTTTCTGGCGGCTTCCAGGGGAAACTGGAATGAGAACCTGGGATTTGCGAAAGTCAGGATCTCTTCGCTGCTGCTGGTTGTGCTGTTTACTTTTTTGAGCATGCCTTTAGTTACGGTGCTGAATGCATTTTCCATGCTGTTTGCAGAGAATGCGGTGGTATCCATGGAAAGCGGTATTCTGGAGGTCGGATTTCCGGGGATGCTGTTTCTGATCGGTATTTACGGACCGTTTTGCGAGGAATTTGTTTTCCGGGGAATGATATTCCGCGGATATAAGAAATCGGGGAGTACATTCTGGGCAATTCTGCTTTCCTCCCTGTTGTTTGGACTTATGCATATGAACATCAATCAGGCTATCTATGCCTTTGCGATCGGGATTCTCCTTGCCCTGTTGGTGGAAGCGACCGGAAGCCTGTGGGGATCAATATTCTGCCATATGGTTTTTAATTCCAGCCAGGTTGTGTTGATGTTTTCCGCGCAGTGGCTGCAAAATTCTGCCTATGGAGAAGTTCTAGAAGAAAGCGGGGAGGCTGGCATAACGCCGGATATGCTTCTGATGGTGATCAGTGTATATCTGATCATTGCGGCGATCACGACTCCGCTGGCATTCTGTGTCCTTGCCTATATTGCAAAGAGACAGGGGCGGGAAGAGAACCTGAAACAGATATGGAGTACAAGAAAAGAAAAAAAGGAATACCTTGTGAGTATTCCTTTGGTTCTTTCGATTGTGGTGTGTCTTGCTTACATCAGCATGGAACTGCTTTTCTGATACTATACGGACATATCAAAATTGCTGCCTATGTACGGATAAACAGATCGTTCCATAGCGGCTGTATCCATCATCTGCACGAGCTGATCACCTGTACTGGCTGCGGTGTCCAAAGCATTGCTGAGCATTGCCACGCCGTAAGCACTTTGCAGATTTGTGAGTGACACAGCACTGGATAATGCAGCTATATCCATATCAATCACCCTGCCTTTCTTAACTGGTTCATTGTTTTCTGTTACCTTTACTATAGCACGCCTTTACGAGAATGTCTAACCTGTTTTGGAAATCGGTCTACCTTTAATAAGATACAAAAATACACAAAAAAAACACGAATCAAGGTAGATTTTTTTGTGTATATAGATTAAAATATAGAAAGATCTTGTTATTTTACATGATAGATGGACGGTAGTTTTGTGTAATTTGCTACAGTCATTGGGGACAAGGAGTGGGGATATGATTTCAAATCAGATTTTGCAAAATACGATAGATGGACTAAAATCGATTGTGAGGGTAGAATTATGTGTTACCGATGTAGATGGTAAGGTGGTTGCGACTACCTTGAATGAGATGAGCGATTGCGGCAGAGCCGCGGCCGAGTTTGCAAAATCCCAGGCAGATTCCCAGGAAATACAGGGCTACCAGTATTTTAAGATTTTTGATGAACAGCAGTTGGAGTATGTGCTGATCGTCGGTGGTGTCGGGGAAGATATGTATATGATCGGAAAGATGATTGCTTTCCAGATCCAGAATCTTCTGGTGGCATACAAAGAGCGCTTTGATAAGGATAACTTTATAAAGAACCTGCTGTTGGACAATCTTCTGTTAGTAGATATTTACAGCAGGGCCAAGAAGCTTCATATACAGACAGATGTTAAGAGAGTAGCGCTGATCATTGAGACGGAGAACGTCAAGGACAACAATGTATTGGAGACGATCCGGGCATTTTTCGGCGCGGGAAGCAAGGACTTTATCACAGCTGTCGATGAGAACAATGTGATCATTGTGAAGGATCTTTCAGAAGGAGACAGCACGTGGGATATTGAGAAAGCGGCATCGGGAATTGTTGCATATCTGACTAAGGAAGGCATGAAGGATGCCCGCATTGCATATGGCACGGTGGTAGGCGAACTGAAAGAGGTGAGTCGGTCATACAAGGAAGCGAAGATGGCGCTGGATGTCGGAAAAATTTTCTTTGATGAACGGAATGTGATAGCCTACAGCGAGCTTGGAATAGGACGTCTGATCTATCAGCTTCCGATCCCTTTGTGCAAGATGTTTATCCGGGAGATATTTGATGGAAGAGGACCGGATGATTTTGACGAGGAGACACTGGCAACGATCAACAAGTTCTTTGAGAACTCACTGAATGTGTCAGAGACATCCAGACAGCTCTTTATCCACAGAAATACACTGGTGTATCGATTGGATAAATTGCAGAAGAGCACAGGGCTTGATCTGCGCGTTTTTGAGGATGCCATTACCTTCAAGATTGCCCTGATGGTAGTGAAGTATATGAAATACATGGAAAGTTTTGAGTTTTAGGCGGTGACAAAAGTGGATACAAAGAAGAAAAAGAAAAAAAGTACACAGACATCCAGTGAGATTATTACATTAACAAATGTCTGCAAGGCATATTCGACCGGAGCACCGGCACTTAAGGATGTAAATCTGCACATTAACAAAGGAGAATTTGTTTTCATAGTAGGAGACAGCGGTTCCGGTAAATCGACGCTGATCAAGCTGCTGCTCAGAGAACTTACGATCACAAGCGGCTATATCAACGTGATGGGATATGATCTGTCGAAGATCCGCCATCGGAAAATTCCGAAGTTCAGAAGAAATCTGGGAATCGTATTCCAGGACTTCCGGCTTTTGAAGGACAGAAATGTATATGAAAATGTAGCATTTGCACAGAGGATCATTCAGAAGTCAAGCAAGGAGATCAAGAAGAATGTACCAAGCACGCTGGCTATTGTAGGGCTGGCTGGAAAATATAAGGCAAAGCCGAGACAGCTTTCCGGCGGTGAACAGCAGAGAGTTGCCCTGGCAAGAGCATTGATCAATAAGCCTACGATCCTGCTTGCAGATGAGCCGACGGGAAATCTGGACCCTAAGAATTCATGGGAGATCATGAAGCTTCTGGAGCAGATCAATGAAGGCGGAACAACGGTTATCGTTGTAACCCACAACCGCGAAATCGTCAACGCAATGCAAAAGAGAGTGGTAACCCTGAAAAAAGGCGTTATTGTGAGCGACGAGGAAAAGGGAGGTTACATCGATGAGGATTAGTACTGTTTTTTATACGCTTCGTCAGGGCTTCGGGAACCTTTTCCGAAACAAATGGTTTACGTTGGCATCCATTGCGACGATCAGTGCGTGTCTGTTTTTGTTTGGATTATTTTATGCGATAGTGACAAATTTTCAGAATATTGTTAAAACTGCGGAAGAGGGTGTCTCTGTAACTGTATTTTTTGATGAGGGAATTGAGGATTCCCGGATTCAGGAAATAGGAGAGCTGATTCAGAAAAGACCGGAGGTTTCGGCGATCAATTTTGTGTCGGCAGAGGAAGCATGGGAAACCTTCAGTGAGCAGTATCTTGGGGAGTACAAGGATGGCTTTACGGAGAATCCGCTGGAGGATTCTGCAAACTACCAGATTTATCTGAATGATGTGTCTATGCAGTCGGCACTGGTAACTTATCTGGAGTCACTGGATGGAGTAAGACAGGTCAACCGTTCGGAGGTTACTGCGACAACCCTGACGGGAGTCAATGCACTGGTAGCGTATGTTTCTGTGGGTATTATCGCGATTTTGTTTGCGGTTTCCATATTCCTGATCAGCAATACGGTTACGATCGGTATTTCCGTAAGGAAAGAAGAAATCAACATCATGAAATATATCGGAGCGACGGACTTCTTTGTCAGATCCCCCTTTGTCGTGGAGGGTATGCTGATCGGCTTGATTGGTTCGGCAATTCCGCTGGGTATTATTTACGGATTGTACAATATGGTAATCAGCTATGTGATGGAGCGTTTTTCCATGCTGTCCCAACTGCTCAGCTTCCTGACAGTGGAGGAAATATTCCACACGCTGATGCCTGTATCTCTTGGAATTGGTGTGGGAATCGGTTTTCTGGGAAGTATTATCACGGTCAGAAAGCACCTGAGAGTGTAAGAAATCATGCGGCAACGCAAAATGTGAATTGAGAGAGAACGTGATTCTGAGAATGAAGAAGAAAAAAAGGATAGTCTTTCTATGCATCTGTGCCTGTATTGTAATCTTTTGCCAGGATGCGTTCAAGGCAGAGCCTGTGCTTGCGGCAGAGACGAATGCCAGCATTCAGGAAAAGGAACAGGAAATAGAACAGGCGAGGAAAGAGGTTTCCAATTTGAAATCCAGTCTGACGGATGTGGAGGCACTAAAAAAGGAACTGGAGAAATCCAAAAGCGACCTTACCTCCTACGTTACCCAGCTGGACAGTGAATTGAGCAGCATACAGGATAAGATAGATAAATATAATACATTAATTATAGAAAAAGAAGGGGAAATCGAACAGACTACCGAGGAACTTAATGCGGCAATTGAACAGCAGGAAAATCAGTATCAGGCCATGAAGAAACGTATTAAGTTTATGTATGAAAGAGGAGATACCCTTTATATGGAGCTTCTGGTATCATCCAGCGGTTTTTCAGATATGACGAACAAAGCGGACTATATAGAAGCTTTGGCAGCATATGACAGAAAAAAACTGGACGAATATGTGGAGACAAAGGAAATGATAGCACTCTGCAAGGAGGAACTGGAGGCAGAGAAAGAAGTTCTGGATGAAGCAAGAGCAGCTGTCAAGGCAGAAGAAGCCAATGTGTCGGAATTGATCGCAACCAAGAAGGCACAGATCGACTCTGTAACGGCTGATATTGGAGACAAAGAGGCGCAGATCAAAGAATATGAAAATATGATCTCAGAGCAGAATGCAGAGATTGCTGCTCTGGAAAAAGCTGTTGCCGAGGAGAAGGCAAGACTTGCGGCACAAAATGCGGCAGCAAGAGTATATAACGGCGGGATGTTTGCATGGCCTTGTCCGAGTTACAAAAGAATATCGGATGAATATGGTAATAGAATCCACCCGACGCTCGGAATCGAAAAGTTCCACAATGGCCTTGATCTGGCAGCACCGGGAGGTTCACCGATCCTTGCGGCATATGATGGAGATGTGGTGGCTGCAGCCTATAGTGGGAGTATGGGGAATTATGTCATGATAGATCACGGCAGCGGGCTGTATACGATTTATATGCACGCTTCTGCCCTGTATGTGTCCAAGGGCCAGAGCGTCACGAAGGGACAGACAATTGCTGCGGTCGGCAGCACGGGACGATCTACAGGAAATCACCTGCATTTTGGTGTCCGACTGAACGGAAGCTATGTGAGTCCGTGGAATTATTTGAAGTAAGAAGATATTTCGATAAAATTGGAGATGACGTATTTGGAACAGCAAAATAAAAGAGTAGGAACTCTGCTGCTGGGAATGATTATCGGAATTGTATTCACTGCACTGGTTGGAAGCATATCCTTTGCGGGAGTGAGGCTGTACAATTCTGTGCGGCGTACCGGAACGCAGGAAGCGAGCGTGACGAATGAGGAGCCGCAGAGTGTTGTCAACGAGGACTCGATGGAGAAGCTGGAAGCTATCGAGGAGGTTATTGACGAATACTACTATAAAGAGGAAGACATTGATACCTCGGCCATGATAGATGGAATGTATGCCGGGGTGGTAGATGCTCTCAATGACCCTTATTCGGTGTATTATACTGCCGAAGAGTGGAACCAGCTGATGCAGGAGACGGAAGGAATCTATTATGGAATCGGTGCATACCTGAGCATTGATCCGACGACTACCCTTGCAAGGATCAGCGGAGTTATACCGGGAACTCCGGCGGAAGAGGCCGGGCTTCGGGAGAACGATATCATTTATATGGTAGACGGGGAATCTGTACAGGGAATGGAACTGACAGAGATTGTTTCCCGCGTCAAAGGAGAAGAAAATACAGTAGTACACCTGACGATTGTGCGGGAGGGCGAGACAGACTATCTGGAGATGGATGTCGCAAGAAGTAAGATTGAATCCCCGACAGTAACCTATGAGATGTACGATAACGGAGTGGGATATATCCGTATTACAGAATTTGATGATGTCACCGTGAATCAGTTTACGACGGCAATGGACAGCATAAAGGAAGCGGATGCAAAAGGATTGATTCTGGATCTGCGAAGCAATCCGGGCGGCAGTCTTTCGGCAGTGGTAGACATTGCAAGACAAATGCTTCCCAAGGGACTGATTGTCTACACCGAAGATAAAAATGGAAAGCGGGAGGAGTATACCTGTGACGGAAAGCAGGAATTGCAGATACCACTGGTCGTTCTGGTCAATGGCAACTCTGCAAGTGCATCCGAGATTATGGCAGGAGCGATTAAAGATTATGGAATCGGCATGTTGATCGGAACCACTACGTTTGGAAAGGGAATTGTGCAAAGGATTCTTCCGTTGACGGACGGAACAGCGTTGAAATTGACAATCAGCGCATATTATACACCGAATGGGAATAACATTCATGGAATAGGAATTGAACCGGATATTGCGTGCGAGCTTGACAACGAAGCATATTATAACGATGGAATTGACAACCAATTGGAGAAGGCGAAAGAAGAGATGGACAAAATGTTGTCCGAAAATGGGAAATAAAAGTACCTGTGCCTTCATCAGGGGGTGAATGGATGATAACAGATACGCAGCAGTATAAAAAAGAATTGAAGCAACAGGAAATACAGGCTAATAAACGCATTCTCTCCGGATTTCGATATTTTCTGGCAATGTATGCTTTAGTCTGGTTCCTGTCCATTGTAGGTTTTTTTGAGATGAACAGAGGCATTATGACCGTGACTCTGTTGATTTTGTTGCCAATGCTTTCCATACCGGAGCTGCTTACCAACAAATGTGACCTGTCAAAGCCCTGGATAAAATATATTTTCCTGACGATTATCTGTCTGGCGACGGGTGCGATAGCGGGGATTCTGACAATTCATGCGGTATTTGTATATGTATTGCCGCTGTTATTTGCAATTCAATGCCGTAGCAATAAGGTATTATGGATTACCTATGGAATCAATATTATCACAATGGCGCTCAGCTCCCTGATGGGATTTTATTATGGAATTTGTGATCTGAACATACTGGCGGGCTCCAACCGGACCCTGAAAGCATATATGGAATTTGCACCTGATGGAATTTTACAGCTTCCGGTGCAGGGAAATTATGCATTTATCATCCTGTTTTTTGAAGTTCTTCCCAGAGCAATGATCCTGCTGATCTTTGCGGTGATGCTGCACTATACGGTTCACCGGAGTTCAGAAGATGCGGTGAGAATTGCAGAACTGACATGGCGTAAGGAAACGGATCTGAATACAGGAGTATACAACAAGAATAAATACGAAGAGATGGCAGACGAGTATTATCCTACGGTAGAGCGCATTGCGGCCGTTTTCTGGGATATGAATAATCTGAAAAAGACGAATGACAGATATGGTCATGCAGTGGGAGATGCCCTGATCGCAACCTTCAGTCATTGTTTGCAGGAAGAAGGAGACGAGCGATACCGGATATACAGACTGGGCGGCGATGAGTTTGTCATGGTGATCGATAACCCGGTTCTGCATGAGCCTGCAAAGGCGATTGCAAGCGTGAGGGACAGACTGAAGGCGTGTCCTAAGGAAAACGGTGTGGAGGTTTCCAGTGCCGTAGGCTGGAGTACAGGAGAAGGAAAACAGGTCCGCAGGGTAGTGGAAGTTGCGGATGCCAATATGTATGCAGATAAGGTGCAGGGAAGGGAAGGAAGAAACCGATGACCGGAAAGTGGAAATATTTATCGGCTGTGCCGGTTTTGTTCTGCCTTGCTGCATCTTTTGGATTTTACCGCTTTGCATTTTATTATCCCAAGAAGGACCGGGAAGATCCGCAGAGACTGGATGAGAAGGAAAACTACAAAGCGTATGAGGATGAGATGAAAAAAACCATCTATGAGATGGATCATCTTCCTTATGAAGAGGTTACGATCAAGAGTAGGGACGACTATCCCTTGTATGGCAGATTATATGATAATTATCCGGGCAGACCGCTTGAAATTTTCTTTCATGGATACCACGGGACAAGATACTGGGATGGATTCGGCTGCTTTCGCTATTGTCAGGAACATCGGCATAATATTCTTATGATTGATGAACGGGCACATGGTAACAGTGGGAGCAATACGATCACGTTTGGGATCAAAGAGCGTTATGACTGCCTGGCATGGGCAGATTATGCAGTCGGAAAGCTGGGAAAAGATACAAAGATTGTATTGTCTGGTGTTTCTATGGGCGCCGCAACCGTGCTGATGGCGTCGGAACTGGCACTTCCGTCATCGGTCAAGGCCATAATTGCAGACTGTGGGTATACATCGCCGGAGGCGATCATGAAAGAGACAGCCAGAAAAGAGCATATTCCGGTAGAAGCAGGTTTCTTTTTTGCAAAAATCGGTGCAAGACTGTTTGGTCATTTCAATGTGAAAGAGTCGTCGGCGGTCAAGGCGGTGGCAAAGACACAGATTCCTATTCTGTTCATACAGGGAACAGAGGATCAGGTGGTTCCACCGACAATGTGTGATGAGCTGTTTGAAGCGTGTGGCTCTGTGAAAAAACGTATTACAGTAAAAAATTCCGGGCATGCGGTGAACGCGATGACAGATCCGGAAACATATATGCGCGAGGTTGAACTTTTTTTGAAGGAATGCGGAATAGAATAACGGCAATGACGACAAGACGCTATGGGCTGCTACACATCCATGGCGTTTTTACTGTTGCACAGTTGACAGATTAAAATAGAACAAGACATTACAGAACAAACGTTCTGAAATTTCTGTACAAATAAAAATGAGTGTGGTATATTAGTAAAAGATTTCACACAGAACTAATTAAGGGGTGAATTTTTTGCAGAAGGAAGAGAGTATTTTCAAACTTCACAGTGAATATCAGCCGACGGGAGATCAGCCACAGGCGATCAAAGAGCTTGTAGAAGGATTCAAGAAGGGCAACCAGTTTGAAACACTGCTGGGAGTTACCGGCTCCGGAAAGACCTTTACCATGGCCAATGTGATTGCAGCCCTGAACAAACCAACGCTGGTCATTGCGCATAATAAAACACTGGCGGGACAGCTTTACAGTGAGTTTAAGGAGTTTTTCCCGGAAAATGCAGTGGAATATTTTGTATCTTACTATGATTATTATCAGCCGGAGGCCTACGTGCCATCCACAGATACCTATATTGCGAAAGACTCTTCTATCAACGATGAGATCGATCGGTTACGGCTTTCAGCGACTGCGTCACTTACAGAACGGCGGGACGTGGTTGTGGTGGCCAGTGTCTCCTGTATTTATGGTCTGGGAAGTCCGGAAGAGTATTCCGGGATGAGTATGTCGCTCAGACCGGGCATGCAGAGGGATAGAGATGATGTCATACGGGGACTGATAGAAATGAAGTATGACCGTAATGATATGGATCTGGAACGATGCTGCTTCCGCGTAAGGGGAGATGTGCTGGAAGTGTTTCCGGCACAGGGAGGAGATTATCTGATCCGCATTGAGTTTTTCGGGGATGAGATCGACCGGATTGTGCAGACCGATCCCCTGACCGGCCAGGTACAGGCTACGCTGGAGCAT
>CAKRPS010000028.1 GCA_934385475.1 uncultured Lachnospiraceae bacterium
TTTTTCAGGAAAAAAGACTTTTCCTCTATTATTCGTGCGTTTTTCCTGCTTTATCCACATATTTTGCTTTCAGGACAGCCTCCGCGACAATAATATCTTCCGGCGTGGTTATTTTCAGATTTTCATAGGCACCTTCTGTAAGCTTCACCTTCGTCTCCGTAAAGGTCTCCACCACCATGGCATCATCTGTTATCCTGATCCCGTTGGTCTGGCCTGCAGCCTCCTGTGCCATCAGCTTTTCATATGCCTCCATAATCAGGGCTGCCTGAAAAACCTGTGGAGTCTGGATCTGCCACATATGACTTCTGTCCGGCGTCTGTGCCGCAAACCCGTTGTCGTCCGCAATCTTGATCGTATCCTTGACCGGCATCCCCACTGCACAGGCGCGGTAGCGAAGTGTTTCCTCACAACACCTTTGAATTATCTCTTCTGTCAGGAACGGTCTGGCTCCATCATGAATCAGGATCAGATCATCAGCCTTTGTTCCGGCCTCCTGCAAGGTACACAAAGCATGATAGACAGAATCATATCTCTGCGCTCCACCCGCAACGATCCTGTCCACCTTGGTAAACCCGTATTTTGCAACGATCTCTTCCTGTACATAGGAAATATCATCTTTTCCGATCGCGAGGATGCACCTGTCAATATACCTTGAATCCTCTACCGCTTTCAGGGAATACCACAAAACCGGTTTATCCCCCAGAAGCATGTACTGCTTCGCAACCTTACTTTTCATCCGGCTTCCGCTTCCTGCCGCAAGCAGGATGAAAATGCACTCTCTGTTCTCTATCATATGGTCGTTCTCTTTTCTGCTGTCAACGTTCTCCCAGTTTCAGGTTCGGGACCGCATTCAGATCATACCCGCTGCGCACCCCTTTGCAATATTCATAATATCCCGCCGCACCAATCATTGCCGCATTGTCCGTACACAGGATCGGTGAAGGATGATAAAACTCTACCCCGGCATCCTTGCATGCCTGTTCCAGTGCGCTTCTGAGATGCGTGTTGGACGCAACGCCTCCGGCGATCGCAAACTTTTTCATGCCGCACTGCTTCACAGCCTCCATCGAATGTTCTACCAGCACGTCCACCACCGCTTTCTGGAAGGATGCCGCCACGTCCGCCTGATTGATCGAAATGCCTTTCATCTCACAGGAGTTCAGATAATTCAGAACAGCAGACTTTAATCCGCTAAAGCTGAAATCGTATATCGCGTCTCCCACCTTGGCTCTCGGAAAGGAAATTGCTTCCGGATTGCCCTCGCGTGATACTTTGTCAATCTTAGGTCCTCCGGGATAGCCAAGTCCGATCGCACGTGCCACCTTGTCAAAAGCTTCTCCTGCCGCATCGTCTCTCGTCCGTCCCAGAATCTCATATACTCCATAATCGAGCACCTTCACCAGATGGGAGTGCCCTCCGGAAACCACCAGACATACAAATGGCGGCTCCAGTTCTTTATTCTCAATATAGTTTGCGCTGATATGCCCTTCAATATGGTGTACTCCTACAAGTGGAATCCCCGTTGCAAAGCTGATCGCCTTGGCCGCAGAAACTCCGACCAGAAGTGCGCCTACCAGTCCCGGTCCATAAGTCACCGCAATAGCATCCAGATCCTGCAGTCCTACCTGTGCCTTCTGCAGCGCTTCTTCTATTACCTGATTGATCTTCTCAATATGTTTGCGCGACGCGATCTCCGGCACAACACCTCCGTAGACCGTATGTAGATCAATCTGTGAAAAAATAATATTGGAAAGCACCTCACGGCCGTTCTTAACTACCGCCGCCGCTGTCTCATCACAGGAGCTTTCTATCGCCAGGATCAATACATCCTTCTTTTCGTCCATAATTTCCTCCATGCCCGGACTTTTCAGAGCCGCACATGCCTGTCTTGTTCTTATTTGGAAGCGTTCACAAGCTGCCAGCCGTAAATCTTCCAGTGTCCTTCCTCATCCTTGCGCAATACAAACTGTTCCATCGATTGCGTCGTCTTACCATCCTGTTTCAGCTTCAGCGTGCAGTACATAGTCGCACAGGTATAGCCGTCCTTTGTATACTCTTTGACATCCGTACTCGGTGACAGTTCATAACCGGAGATGGTGCACTTATTCTCTTTGCGCTCCGTGATCTCACTTTTCAGATCCTTGAGATACTGCTCCTGCGTCTTATTGGCAACCAGCTCATCATCGTAAAGTTCCTGTGCCTTCAGTGCAAGCTCCTGCAGTTCCTCTTCGGTATATTCTTCATTATAGAAGCATTTCGTAATCTCACAATAGTATCTGAGCACCTCTTTCGGAGTAGGTGGATAACTACGTTCCAGATCCCTCATCAACACATTCTGGACAGCCGTCACTTCCGTCTGTTCTTCCCTGGCTGTTTTAACCTTATTGCTCAGATAGAAATAATATCCCACTACAAGAGCTACCAGTATTATGCCGATTATAACAAGTTTAACACTTCTGCCTTTCCCCTTCATACGCTCTGCCCTCCTTAGTTTTCCTCAAACACCAGATCCACGCTTCTTCCATCCCTGGCCGCAATCGCATTCGGAAAAATCCTGCGTACCTCCGGCATGTATTCCTCCGGTCTTGTCAGGGACGGGCTGTAATGTGTAAGCCACATTTCTTTTACCTGCGCCTTCTTTGCAAGCTCCGCCGCCTCATAAAACGTCATGTGTTTATATTCTTTCGCTTTCTGTTTCTTTTCAGGCTCCCCATACATTCCTTCACAGATAAAAAGATCCGCACCCACTGCGTTTCTCTCGATACTCTCCGTGGGCCTCGTATCCGTGCAGTACGTGACCTTCAGGCCCTTGCGTGGCGGTCCCAGCACCATGTCGGGCGTATATACTTTCCCACCCTGCTCTATCTGCTCTCCCTTTTGCAGACGATTCCACAAAGGCCGTGGGATACCAAGCTCCGTCGCCTTCTGTGCATCAAACTTTCCGATGCGTTCCACCACAATGTTGTAGCCGTAGCAGATCACATTGTGATTTACCTTATACGCATCAATATGAAACCCTTCAAAGGAAAGCGTCTGCCGGGGTTCTGTCAGCTCCTGACAGTGGATCTCGAAGGGGAGCTCCGGCGCGATCACCCGCAGGGAATTCACCACCTTGGTAAGTCCCTTTGGTCCGATCAGAAGAAGCGGCTCGGTCCTCTCGGCATTCCCCATTGTGAGGAGCATGCCCGGCAGTCCGCTGATATGGTCTGCGTGAAAATGCGTAAAGCAGATAATATCGATCGGTTTGGGGCTCCACCCCTTTTCCTTCATGGCGATCTGCGTTCCCTCTCCACAATCTATCAGAATACTTTTGCCGTTATATCTCACCATCAGTGAGGTGAGCCAACGGTAGGGAAGCGGCATCATTCCGCCTGTTCCCAGCAAACAAACATCTAACATACATTAACTCCCACCAGACAAATGTCCTGTGGCTTATCAAAGAAGCTCCGTTCTGTCCCATGTCTGCGCCGGAACGGCAAAATGTTCAAGAAGTTTTTCGTAACAGTCCTCACACAGATCAAAGCTCTGGCTTTTTCCGTCATTTCTTCCAAAAAAGCCAAAATCATGCTCTACGTGAATACATTCTTCTTTTAAAATACCGTTTTCCACAGACATTTCTTTTCCACAGCCGTTACAAACCACTTTGGCAAGCTCTGTCTTTTTGTCTTCTACATAAACGCGCATACATAAACCTCCTGTATTGTTACTGATACTTTAGTATAGCATAGCTGTTTCGTAACACCAGTGGTAAATCCTTTATGCGTTTCCTATCTTTTCCACATGATTACCGCATCTTCCGTCGGTTTCTCATAAAATCCCGGACGGATTCCCTCCGAGACAAATCCTGTCTTCTCATACAAATGTATGGCAATAGTATTGCTGACCCTTACCTCCAGGGTAAACGCCTGCAATCCCTCTTTGGCACCTTCCGCAAGCATATGCTGCATCAGGCATGTGCCGATCCCTTCTCCACGGGCATGCGGCGCGATCACAACATTGGTGATATTGCCCTCGCCCGCGACCAGATACAGACCGCAGCCTCCCACGATCTCACCATCCCTGACCGCCACATAATATCTGGCATCGTCATGGACAATCATCTGTAAGAAATCATTTTCCGACCAGGGCATGGAAAAGGTCTCCGCCTCCAGTCTGCTGATCGTCGGCACATCCTCCGGCCGCATCTGTCTAAACTCCAACATGATATTTTCCTTCAAATGGTCCCGGATACTTATGCGCGTTGTCTGTCTCTTTCCGGCTGGCGCGTTCCCGCTCTGCCTGTGACAACCGCAGGTACTCCGGTGCATGCTCTGCTCCGCTTTCAAATTTGCCCTGTCTGTAATAGATACTGCCGAGCACTGCAATACATGCAGCCGACTGTCTGTTCCGGTGTGCCGGTGCCGTCTCATAGGGAACCTGCATCTGCTCCTTCATGCGCTCTGCAAACACGGGAATCCCATCCCCAACAAAGTACACCTTCTGTCCCAGTCTGTTAAGCTCCTGTGCAATTTCATCAAAGGATACCGCACACTGCTCTCTGACTGTCTCCATGCAGCAGTGCTGCTGCCCCTCTCCTTCCGGCACAAAGCGGTAAATTCCAGTATACACCTGTTCTCTCCGCGCATCCATGATCGGGCAGATCAATCCGTCCGCCGCATACATCTGGTATGCCAGTCCTTC
Organism: uncultured Lachnospiraceae bacterium; assembly: GCA_934385475.1. Classification (GTDB taxonomy): domain Bacteria; phylum Bacillota; class Clostridia; order Lachnospirales; family Lachnospiraceae; genus UBA3282. The sequence continues at coordinate 4,681 of CAKRPS010000028.1, forward strand.
CAGAGTCGGTACCGGTACAATAGGTCTGTCCAGTGCAAGGGCTAGTCCCTTAGCCGTTGCACTCCCGATCCGCAGGCCGGTGAAAGATCCAGGTCCTGCCGCAACTGCGATCGCATCTACCGTAGACAGATCCAGTTCTATCATATTCCTTATCTCATCCAGCATGGGAAGCAGGGTCTGGGAGTGTGTCTTTTTGTACTGAATGGTATACTCCGCAAGCAGCCTGTCATCTTCCATCACAGCTACCGACGCCACAAGCCCGGAGCTGTCCAATGCCAATATTTTCATGCAACTATTCGCTCTCTTTCTTCTGCTCGATCACAATCCTCCGGTAATCAAAGCCCTTTGTAAGATCCTTCTCGATCATGATCTGTGTATAAACAGGGGGCAAAATCTCCTCGATCAGATTGGCCCATTCGATCAGACAGATTCCCTCTCCGTAAAAGCAATCCTCATATCCGATCTCTTCCATCTCCTCCACGTCCCCGATCCGGTAAACGTCAAAGTGATAAAACGGAAGCCTTCCTTCCTCATAAATCTGTACGATCGTAAAGGTCGGACTGCTGATCGGCTCTTTGATCCCGAGTCCCGCTGCCACTCCCTGTGTGAAAACGGTCTTGCCGACCCCCAGATCTCCTACCAGCGTATATACTTCTCCCGGCTGTGCCTTTCTCCCGATACTCTCTCCAAAGGAAAACGTCTCATCGGCACTGAAAGTCTCGATAATTTCTGCCATCTTTCCGTCTCTTTTCTTCTTTCCCTGTTACCTTATTGTAACACATCCCCATTTATTTTTCAGTCTTTGATTTTTACTTTCTTCGGAGGCATATGGGTGGAGATCATCTCGATCACCTTATATTTCTTTTCCCCGAGATCCTTTTTGGGAAAAATGCAGGCGTTCACCGCCGTGGTGTAAAGCACAATGCTGTTCCATGTGGAAACGGCTTTGTACATATCCTCCCACTTCATCTTCTCTGTCGTGCCTTCCTGCGAAACCTCAACGCCCTCTTCTGTCAGTTTGTAGTGGAGTGGCTTCTTAAATGCCGGTGTCCGCAGTGCCTGCTGTCTCGATTTCAGAAAAAGGGTCCACGGAAGATACAGCAGGATCACGATTCCAACGATCAGGGCAACAACCTGTCCGCTTGAAAAAAACAGAATGATCATCAGCACACCGACCAGCGATCCCATCAGACCTGACAGTTTTCCGTAGGTGTGGTGCAGCATGTAATCATACAACGCATTTGGTGTCACTTTAACGTCAAATTCAATCTCCATAAAAATCCTCATTTCTTTTAGTCAAAAAAGCATCTGCCGGGCAGATGCTTTCTCCACATAATTCATTATACAAAAAAATGCTTAAAGTGCAAGTATTACTCATGCCGCAGTGCTTCGATCGGGCTTAAACGTGCCGCTTTCTTCGCGGGGTAAATTCCAAAGAAAATACCGACCGCCGAAGAGAATACCGCTGCAAACAATACGGTTCCCAGACTGACTCTCGCCTGAAAGCCCAGCACTCCACATATAATAACTGCCAGACCGCTTCCAAGGATAATGCCGATCACACCTCCGAGCAGGGTAATAATTCCTGCCTCTGCCAGGAACTGCAACATAATGGAATTCGTCCTTGCTCCAAGCGATTTCCGGATACCGATTTCTCTGGTACGCTCTGTCACGGATACCAGCATGATATTCATAACACCGATACCACCGACCAGAAGGGAAATCGCTGCCACGAAAGAGATGAATATCGTCACAACACCCAGGATGCTGTCGTACTGATCCTGATAATCCGCAAAGCTCTCCATCATGATCTTATTTTCTCCGCGGACATTGTGGTGATTCTCCATCAGCCGCATGCTGTCCTGTGCCACCTGTTTGGAATCATCCGAGTTCTCTGCCACGATATAGAAGGAATCAAAATCCTCCACCCAGAAATCATAGGCCGCTCCAAGCGTTGAAATGGGCATTTCCACCTGAAGGTTTCCACCACCGCTCAAAGCAGAGATGATCGTAGAATTGCTGTCCTCACGAATTCCCACAATCTGCAGTTCCTGCGTTACATTATAGATTGTCACATCAAAGGACATGCCTATGACATCCGTTGTTCCAAACATCATTCTTGCACTGGACTCATTAATCACGCATACTTTATTGTTGGACAGATAATCACTCTCTGTGAAATATCTTCCCCTCGCAAGCGGTTCTGTTGCCGCACAATACTGCAAAGCCTCATTTCCTGCGTAAATAATAGCTTCAAAATTGCCTTTTCTCCCTTCCGCATATCCCCACATAGAATATTTGGGCGTAACCCCTTTCACATGATCTACCTTATCCTCGATCAGCCTGAAGTCTTCATCCGTAAAACTGACTTCGTTTCCTTCCACGGAATCATTTTTGTACAAGGCGATCTGTCCTCCGGCAATGCTGTTCAATTCATTGTTGATCTGTCCCCGCATTCCGTTACCGATTGAAATAATCATGATTACAGAAGAAATACCGATAATAATGCCCAGCATAGTGAGGATCGATCTTCCCTTGTTGCTTTTGATATTCATCAAAGCAATCTTTATATATTCAAGAATCTGTGCCATTCTCCTACCCTATACCTTTCTACTCCTGCGGTATCTCTGTCACGGCCATGCCTTCCGTCAGATCCATATCGGTTACCGTGATCACGGAATCTCCCTCCGACAGTCCTTCCTTGATTTCCGTATACTCATCCGAACTGATACCGGTTGTAATCCTCTTCTTGACAACCATTCCATTCTCCACCGCGTAGACAAAATCTCCGTCTTTGTCCGCATTGACTGCTTCCAGCGGAACTACCACCGCATCTGCAACGGATGCCGTGTGCAGTTCAATCTTCGCTTCCACGCCGAGATAGATCGCGGCATCCGGATTTGTGATCGTGATCTCCGCACCGACAACAGCGGCACCACTTGCATTGTTGGTAGCCATACCATCAATTTTCGTCAGTTCGCCTTCATATTTCTTTCCTGCAATATCAATATCTGCCTTCTGGCCAATAACAATCTTCTCCAGATCATACTTGGACACGGAAATGCAAACCTTTACCTTTTCCACACTCTCCAGTGTCAGAAGCTTTGTTCCCTCTGCCGGTGTCGCATTTTTCTCTGTATCCACACTTGTGACTACGCCGTCAAAGTCAGCTACGATTCCGTTTTCCACAGTGTCAATCGCAGTCAGTGTATTGGTATTGTTCATATCCTCCAGTTCTTTGTCTGCTTCCAGCTTACTTTTGCCTCCCTGGTCAAGATAACCACTCTCGGATGACTTCTTCTGGGATTCCATTTCCGACTTGTATTCCTTGTAAGCAGCAATCTTATCTTCATATTCGGAAATTTCTTCTTTCCAGGCACGGATTTCCTGATTGTTCTGCTGCTCATAACTGTTGAGCTGGATCAGCTTCTGAAGGTTCTCATACTCCTCAGAATCCGGTTTGTCAGACCAGTCGATCAGCGATACCTGTAAAAGTGCTCCTTCCCGTGCGAGGGCTGCCTGTTTGTCACTGACCTTCTTATTCAGCTCTTTCACATAATTCTCACAATCTTCGATCTGCTGTTTCAGGACATCCAGATTTACATTGGCTTCCCCGAGCTCTGCTATGTATTTATTGTCTTTGGCAATCGAACTTTCATATCCGCCATCATTGGACTGTAATTTCAGTTCTGCCTGTTTCTTTGCATCTGCCAGTGCTGTCTCATCGTAAGCGATCAGGACATCTCCCGCTTTCACCATATCACCCGCCGACACATTGACCTCTCCGATCTTGACTGCCACCGGCGCATAGTAGGTCTCCGTCTCATCGCTCTTGACAGTTCCGCTTGTCGAAATTGTCTGCTCCAGATCCTGCAGAGCTGCCGGTGCTGTATACACTACCGGAGCGGCATTCCCGTTTCTGACAGAATTGACAACAATCAAAACAACCAGCAGTGCGGCAATCCCTCCGAAGATCCAACGCTTTTTCAGTTTCTTTTTCGGCTTATCTGCCTTATTCTTTTTCTCTTTCTTTTCCCTTTTTTTCTCCAGCTTCTCTCGTTTTTTTTCTTCCTTGTCCTTCTTTTGTTCTGTCTGCTGTTCCACAACCACTTCTTTTAAATCTTCCATAAACTCCCTTTTCCTCTTTTCCTATTACTGATCATACCTTATTTATTTTCGTGCTTTTGGCTCATACTGTTACATTTTCGTTATAATAATCTTCCACAATCCTGCCATCCATGATCTTAATAACACGTTTCGCCTGCGCCGCGATCTCATTGTCGTGCGTAATCAGGATGACGGTTCTGCCTTCCCGGTGAAGCTCTTTCAAGATCTCCATGATTTCCTTCGTCGAACCAGAGTCCAGATTACCGGTCGGCTCATCTGCCAGGATAATCGGTGGTGCCTGCGCTATGGCCCTCGCTATCGCAACTCTCTGCTGCTGTCCTCCGGACATTTCTGAAGGCTTATGCGTTTTTCGTTTCTCAAGCCCCACCTTGTCAAGCGCCGCCTCTGCAAGCTCTATCCTTTCTTTCTTGGGTACTCCCCGATAAATCAGCGGAAGTTCCACATTTTCAAGCGCTGTCAGGTTCTGGATCAGATTGAACCCCTGAAAAATAAATCCGATCTCTTTGTTCCGGATATCGGACAGCTCATCATCCGTCATGTGAGAGACATCCTGTCCATGCAGATAGTAACTGCCATCCGTAGGCACGTCCAGACAGCCGAGCATATTCATCAGCGTTGACTTTCCGGACCCGGAATGGCCGATGATCGCTACAAATTCTTTCTCTCCGATACTCAGGCTCACGCCATCGAGCGCCCGCACTTCATTTTCTCCGGGATTGTATATCTTATGTATATCCCGGATTTCCACCAATCTTTCCATAGACTTTTAAACAGATCCTTTCTAATACTTTAATAAACTGTAACACTGTAATATCTATTCAAACATTTATTTCTTAAATACAGTAAAGAGAAATCTTAAAAAAACCTTAATTACAGGTTTCATCGCTAAAATGTCATTTAACATCTTTAATGATTTAAATATGCATCACTTAATATATATTAGTCATTATACTGCCAGAGCCTTCCTTGTCAATAGCCAACCATGTAAATTTGTCATTATATAAAAGAAGGATGCCGGAGCTTCTCCGACACCCTTTACGGTTATTCGTTATGATATCAGTGTGTACTTTTCAGGATCGGACTGAGGGGCTTATAGATCAGCATTGTCACGACGGAGGCCACCAGTCCTTTCACTATATTCATCGGTGCAACGCACAGGCATACAAAGGATACAAGCCCGGTCACTCCGCTGTTGATCTCTGTTCCCATTGCAATGATCGCATCCAGCGGCATTCCGTACAGCTTGGAAAAGGCGGGCAGAAGATACACCGCATTGAAGGCTGTTCCGAAAATCGTCATGATGACTGTTCCCGCCGCGCAGCCGGCAATCGCTCTCTTCTTTGTCTTCCGGAACCTGTAGATCAGGGCGGCCGGCAGGACAAGGCTGCATCCGATCACGAAATTGGCCAGATCTCCTACAAACGCTGTGCTTGTCCCTTTGACCAGCAGCTTGAGCAGGATCTTGCAGAACTCGATCATCACACCTGCTACCGGTCCAAAGGCAAACGCGCCGATCAGCGCCGGAATCTCGCTGAAGTCAAGCTGATAGAACGGCGGTGCAAAGGGTACCGGGAAATCCAGCACATGTAAAATGACCGACAGCGCCGAAAACAAACCGATCATGGCTATCTTTCTGGTGGAAAGAATCCGTTCCTTGATCCCATCTCTCCGGTACACATACTTTTCGGACAGATAGGCGATCAGGAAAAGCGCCAGCGCTACCACGATGCACACCACCACAAAAACCACGTTGTCTTTGATACTCTGAAGTAATCCGTTATTCATTTTTTCTCCTCCTTGCCTGAGTTTATCGCGAAGGCACGCGTTCTCTGTTGCAAAAAGAAAAGTTCCTACGCAAGAAAACCCCGGAACAAAACGTTCCGGGGTATAAACACACACATAAGACTTCCGCATACATCATCGACCTATGCAGCCATGTTTTTCTTCTCTCATCCAGACTATACTGTCGGTTTTGGAATTGCACCAAATCAACCGGTATCTTATCGATAGCGGGTCGCGGACTATACCGCCGGTAGGGAATTGCACCCTGCCCCGAAGAACTTTTTATTTTGCTTTGTCTACCATAACACTTTTCTGTTCGTCCTGCAAGCCCTTACTTTATTTTTCAGGCTTGATCTTCATGGTAAGGCTGATCCTCTTCTTGGGAAGATCGACCGCGAGCACCTGTACATCCACTACATCTCCGACACTGACAGCCTCAAGCGGATGTTTGATAAAGCGGTCTGTGATCTGGGATACATGTACCAGACCATCCTGATGCACACCGATGTCCACAAATGCGCCAAAGTCGATCACGTTGCGGACCGTTCCTTTCAGAATCATACCGGGCTTGAGGTCCTTCATATCAAGCACATCGCTTCGCAGGATCGGTGCAGGCATATCATCACGCGGATCTCTCGCCGGTTTCTCCAGCTCTTTCAGAATATCCGTCAGGGTAATCTCTCCGATGCCAAGCTCCTGTGCCAGATTCTTCTTATCCTTGATCTTCTTCTCCAGACTGCTGACCGTCACCTCTGTTTTCTCTGCTTTGTTATTTGTGACATCCATGTCATTGTTCTGGTTATCCAGCACCATACCGCCCATAGCGGCAGCCAGTGCCTTTCCCATGGCCGTGTTTGTGTTGCGGATCACCATCTGCTTCTGCGGTTTCTTCTTTTCCTTAACAGGAGCCTTCTTACCGGCTGCTTTCTCGGCTGCCGCCTTCTTCTGCGCTGCCTTTACATCTTCCATGGTCAGACCCATCTTATCCAAAAGCTTCTCTGCCGCCTCATAGGATTCCGGGTGCACGCTGGTTGCATCCAGCGGATTGTCTCCATCCGTAATCCTCATAAATCCGGCGCACTGTTCATAGGCTTTCGGTCCAAGCTTGGCCACCTTGAGAAGCTGTTTCCGGTTCATGAACCTTCCGTTCTGTTCGCGGTAGTCTACAATATTTCTGGCGATCACCTTCGATACGCCGGAGACATATTCAAGCAGGGAGGCAGACGCTGTATTCAGGTCCACGCCGACCTTGTTGACGCTGTCCTCCACCACTCCGTTCAGGGCATCACTGAGTTTCTTCTGGTTCATATCATGCTGGTATTGTCCTACGCCGATGGACTTCGGATCGATCTTTACCAGCTCTGCCAGCGGATCCTGAAGCCGTCTCGCAATAGAAGCCGCACTTCTCTGTCCCACATCGAAATTTGGAAACTCTTCGGTCGCAAGCTTGCTCGCGGAGTAAACCGAAGCACCTGCCTCGTTGACGATCACATACTGTACCGGCACATCCAGCTCTTTCAGAAGCTCGACGATCACCTGCTCGGACTCTCTTGACGCTGTTCCGTTTCCCACGGAAATAAGTGACACGTTGTATTTTTTAATCAGCTTTTTCAGCTCCGCCTTCGCCTCTGCCACCTTATTCTGCGGTGCCGTCGGGAAAATCACCTTGGTATCAAGCACTTTTCCGGTCTCATCCACCACTGCAAGCTTGCAGCCTGTACGGAATGCCGGATCCCAGCCCAGAACAACCTTTCCCTTGATCGGGGGCTGTAACAGAAGCTGCTCCAGGTTCTTTCCAAAAACGGAGATTGCTCCATCCTCTGCCTTCTCGGTAAGGTCGTTGCGGATCTCCCTTTCGATCGCCGGTGCGATCAGTCTGTCATAGCTGTCAGCAATCACTTCTTCCAGCACCTTATTTGTGACAGGATTGTCATTTGTGATAACCTTCGTGCGCAGGTACTGTAAAATACGCTCCACCGGTGCCTCCACCTTCACAACCAGGAACTTCTCTTTCTCTCCTCTGTTCAAGGCAAGGGTACGGTGTCCTGCTACCTTGCCAATTGGCTCCTCATAGGCATAGTACATCTCATAGACGCTCTCTGCCTTTTCATCCTTCGCCGTACTGGTAAGCTTTCCTTCTGCCATGGTGATATCTCTGATATACATACGGTAGTCGGCTTCGTCCGATATCATCTCCGCGATGATATCCTTCGCGCCCTGGATTGCCTCATCTGCTGTTGCAACTTCCTTTTCTTCTGATATGTATTTCTGCGCCTCCGTCTCAAGCGGTTCTGTCGTATTCTGCGCGAGAATGAACTGTGCAAGTCCGTCCAGTCCCTTTTCCTTGGCAACGCTTGCCCTTGTCTTTCTCTTGGGCCGGTAAGGGCGGTAGAGATCCTCCACCACAACCATCGTCTCCGCCGCAATGATCTTCGCCTTCAGTTCTTCGGTGAGCTGTCCCTGTTCTTCAATGCTTCCGAGAACCTGTTCCTTCTTCTCCTCCAGGTTGCGCAGATAGGTGAGACGCTCGTACAGGTTACGCAGCACTTCATCGTTCAGGGAGCCGGTAGCCTCCTTACGGTATCTTGAGATAAAAGGGATTGTATTTCCCTCATCGATCAGCTTTACGGCAGCTTCCACCTGCCATTTTTCCACCTTTAATTCTTCTTTCAGTTTTACGATAATATCCATTTCTTGCTCCTTACTGATTGTCCTTCTGATTTTAACTATTATACTTGATTTTGACTCCGGTGGCTACCTTAAATGTGCGTGAAAAAACAGTTGGCTTTTTTTATATGGCACTTAGCAGTTTTGTGTGCTATACTGTAAAACACTTAGGAAAGGAAGCTTGAAAGATGGACTGGCAAAACCCAAATTCTGACTATAACAATCAAAATCCATATACAAACCCCTATCAAAACCCTTATCGAAGACCCTGTCCGCCTGCCCCGGCGGGGGATAAGCTGGCCGGAGCGTCGCTTGTCATGGGTATTCTGACAATAATGTCATTATTCTCCATGACCGTATATCCACCCTTTATCTTTGGTAGCCTTGGAATCGTATTTGCCCTGCTCTCCAAAGGAAAAGCCAGGCAGCTTGCCGGCAAGGCCAAAGCAGGAATCGGCTGCGCTGTTGCCGGTCTTATTGCCAACATTGTGCTCGTCTGCACCTGCATGTATCTCTTTGTTGCCGTTCCGGCCGTACACGAACAGGTCAACGACGCATTCCAGGATATTTATGGCGTTACCTTTGATGAAATGTATGAAGATATTTTGAATGGAGAGAATAATTATGACCCCTTTTAAATCCTCCGCAGAGCTGAAGGCCTGCGCGAAAGAAAAATTATTTGGCAAATACGGAACCGCGATGGGCGCTAATCTGCTCACCGGGCTGATCACCTTTTTCGTGGATCTGATCCTGCTTTTTGTGACCGATACCACCACCGTGGCCGGTACCGTGATCTATTATGTGATCGCCTTTGGAATTTCCGTGGTCTGTGGACTTTTTTCTTCCGGAAATGCCTACTTTTATCTGAAGGCTGCCTGCGGACAGCCGCTCGCCGTGTCTGATATCTTTATGGGATTCCGCTATTTTCAGGACAAAGCATTAAAAATCCAGCTTTGGATATCTTTGCTGCACTATATCGCAATGATCCCTTTTATCGTCGTATCTTTCCTCGTTACCCAGAACGGCGGTCTTGCCTACACAAGCTCTGCTCCGCTGTTTCTGGCCTATACTGTCACGTTCCTGTTGTTCGAGATTGTCTCCGTGATCCTGCGCCTTCTCTATGCACAGACTTATTTTCTCATGCATGACTTCCCACAGTACACCGAGCGGCAGCTTCTCTCGATCAGCCGTCAGATGATGAAAGGACAGAAAGGCCGACTCTTTTATCTTTTCGTCAGCTTCCTGCCCTTATTTCTGCTCAGTTTATTGTCCTGTGGTATCGCACTTTTGTGGATTGTCCCTTATATGAATACCACCATGGCTGGATTCTATCTGGATCTTGTCAGACACACGCGCTCTAGCTGTTGATCCATTTCAGATAAGCATTGATAAACGGATCGATCGCGCCATCAAGCACCGCATCGACGTTTCCGGATTCTTCGTTCGTCCTGTGATCCTTCACCATCGTGTAAGGCTGCAGGACGTAGGAGCGAATCTGATTTCCCCATCCGATTTCCTTTACATCTCCACGGATATCTGACAGCTTCTCCGCATTTTCCTCCTGTTTCAGAAGATACAGCTTCGCTTTCAGCATCTGCATTGCCTTGTCCTTATTCATGTGCTGGCTTCGTTCATTCTGACACGAAACCACGATTCCGGACGGAAAATGGGTAATACGGATGGCAGAGGATGTCTTGTTGATATGCTGTCCACCGGCACCACTGCTTCGATAGGTATCAATACGGATATCCTCATCGCGGATCTCCACATCCAGATCCTCTTCAATATCCGGCATAACGTCCAGTGATACAAAGGAGGTCTGTCTTTTGCCCTGTGCATTAAAGGGTGATATTCTCACCAGACGGTGCACACCCTTTTCGGATTTCAGATAGCCGTAGGCATTCTCCCCGTTAACCTGAAAGGTTACGGATTTGATGCCTGCCTCATCCCCATCCAGATAATCGATCACCTCGATGGAGTAGCCTTTTCTCTCTGCCCATCTGGTGTACATCCGGTATAGCATTCCACACCAGTCGCAGCTTTCCGTACCACCCGCGCCTGCGTTTAACTTGAGAATGGCATTGTTCTTGTCATACTCTCCCGAAAGCAGGGTGCTGATACGGATCTCATCAAATGTTTTCTTGAAGGAATCCAGTTCCTCCTGAATATCCGGTATGATCGCCGGATCGTTATCCTCATAACCCATCTCGATCAGGGTGAGGATATCTTCATACTGGCTCTGAAGATGATCCATGGTGTCCACCACGTCCTTGAGGCTTTTTACCTCTTTCATCTTCTGATTTGACTTTTCGGGATCATCCCAGAAGCCCGGAGCCTGCATTTCCATTTCCAGTTCTTCAATACGCTTTGACTTATTTGCTAAGTCAAAGTGAATCCCTCACTTCCGCTAAGGGACTTTCATATCCGAGAAGCTCAGATTTCATGTTATCAAGTTCTACCACTTAACGTCACCTTCTTTCTATCATTACTCTTTGTGAATATCTCTATTCTATTCTTTCTGCAAAAGACTTCTACCGAAGTCTTCCGCAGCACTGTTTGTATTTCTTGCCGGAACCACACGGGCAGGGATCATTGGGGTATACCTTTGCCTCCATCCGTTTTACCGGTCCCTTCTGTACGCTGTCATCCTTGTTGGTACCTGTCACCTTGGCAACCTGTTCTCTCTCAACCTTCTGTTCAATGCGTACGTGGAAGAGCAGACGAACCGTCTCTTCCTTGATGTTCTGTGTCATTTCATCGAACATCTCATAACCACTCAGCTTATACTCCACAAGCGGATCTTTCTGTCCATATGCCTGCAGACCAGCTCCCTGACGCAGCTGTTCCATATCGTCGATATGGTCCATCCACTTACGGTCAATTACCTTCAGCAGGATCACACGCTCGATCTCACGGATTGCCTCAGGCTCCGGGAACTCTGCTTCCTTGCTCTCATAAAGCTTTACGGCTTCTTCCTTGAGCTGCTGCTTGAGGCTGTTCTTCTTAGGCTTCAATACACGCTCGGGTGTCACCGGCTTGATCGGAACCGTCGGAAGCAACAGGGTATTGAGCTCATTGTAATTCCACTCTTCGTAATCGGTATCGTCGCCGATGCAGATATCCACGCAATTCTCTGTGATATCCGTGATCATCTTATAAATTGCATCACGCATACTTTCGCCATCCAGTACACGTCTTCTCTCTTCATAGATGATCTCTCTCTGCTCATTCATAACCTGGTCATACTCGAGCAGGCTCTTACGGATACCAAAGTTGTTATTTTCAATCTTCTTCTGTGCCGATTCAATGGCCTTGGTCAGTGCCTTATGCTGGATCTCCTGTCCTTCCGGAATTCCCAGTGCATTGAACATCGAGATCATACGGTCTGATCCGAACAGTCTCATCAGATCATCTTCCAATGAGATAAAGAATTTGGATTCACCGGGATCTCCCTGACGTCCGGAACGTCCACGGAGCTGATTGTCTATACGTCTCGACTCATGCCGCTCCGTACCGACGATCATCAGACCACCGGCTGCTCTCGCCTCTTCATCCAGCTTGATATCTGTACCACGTCCTGCCATGTTGGTAGCGATCGTAACTGCTCCGTGTACACCGGCATCCGCAACGATCTCTGCCTCTAACTCATGGAACTTTGCATTCAGCACTTTATGTTCTATTCCGCGCTTTTTGAGGAGCGCACTCAGCTCTTCCGATGCGTCGATATTGATCGTACCGACCAGAACCGGCTGCTGTTTCGCATGTGCTGCCTCGACAGCCGCGATAATCGCATTTAATTTTTCTTTCTTGGTCTTATATACGGCATCCTGATGATCGATACGCGCTACTGGCTTGTTTGTCGGGATCTCCACAACATCCATTCCGTAAATATCACGGAATTCTTTCTCCTCCGTGAGTGCCGTACCGGTCATGCCGGCTTTCTTTTCAAACTTGTTGAAGAAGTTCTGGAAGGTGATCGTGGCAAGCGTCTTGCTCTCTCTCTTGACCTTCACATGCTCCTTCGCCTCGATTGCCTGATGCAGACCATCCGAATACCGTCTTCCGGGCATGATACGTCCGGTAAACTCATCAACGATAAGTACCTGATCGTCCTTTACCACATAGTCCTGGTCACGGAACATCAGATTGTGTGCACGCAGTGCCAGGATAATATTGTGCTGGATCTCCAGATTCTCCGGATCGGCAAGGTTCTCGATCTGGAAAAATCTCTCTACCTTCGCAACACCCTGTGCAGTCAGGTTGACTACCTTGTCCTTCTCATTGACAATGAAGTCTCCTGTCTCTTCACGCTCCACTCCCATGATGGCATCCATCTTTGTCAGCTCTTCCATGTCCTCGCCACGGGTGAGCTGTCTTGCCAGAATATCACATGCCTCATAGAGCTTTGTCGACTTGCCGCTCTGTCCGGAAATGATCAGAGGGGTTCTCGCCTCATCGATCAATACCGAGTCCACCTCGTCGATGATCGCATAGTGCAGATCTCTCAGAACAAGCTGTTCTTTGTAAATTACCATGTTGTCACGCAGGTAGTCAAATCCCAGCTCGTTGTTTGTTACATAAGTGATATCACAGTTATAAGCTGCCCGACGCTCTTCCGGTTTCATGTCGTTAAGGACAACTCCAACCTTGAGTCCCAGGAACTCATGTACCTGTCCCATCCATTCCGCATCACGCTTTGCCAGATAATCGTTGACCGTTACTACATGTACACCCTTTCCTTCGAGGGCATTCAGGTATGCAGGAAGCAGACAGGTCTGTGTCTTACCTTCTCCTGTTCTCATCTCCGCGATACGTCCCTGATGGAGGATGATACCACCCATAAGCTGTACCCGGTAATGCTCTGTGTTCATCACACGTCTGGCTGCCTCACGCACCGTTGCATAGGCCTCTACCAGAAGGTCATCCAAAGTCTCCCCTTCTGCCAGTCTCTTCTTATATTCTTTTGTCTTATCACGCAGCTGCTCATCGGTCAGTTCCAGCATCGTCGGTCTGAGAGCCTCGATCTTGTCCACCAGTCCAATGATCCGCTTGATTTCTCTTTCGCTGTGTGTTCCAAATACCTTCTGTATTACACTCATAATTGCCTCGTTTCTTTCTCTCCCCGAAAACACCGGGTTGTATAAAACATCAGGCTATATTCTAACAGATTTATGTTGTAAATTCAACTAGGCGCGAAGATTATTCCCTGTAATATCTCCCGGGATCCCCTTATTTTCGCGTTTTCTTAGCACTCTTTAATACATTGCTGTACATATGCCAGTTTCTGCATCAACATCTTATGATTCTCCATAAGAAAAGCTTCTTCTTTTCCTGCCGCCGCGTACTGAAGTTTCTCTGAAAGATTCCCAATCTCCGTCAGTCCAAGCGTTCTCGAAGTTCCCTTGAGCGCGTGCACCTGTTCCTCATAATGCTCCCAGTTCCGCTCCCCGTAGGCTTTCTCAAGCTCACCCTTTCTTCCGCTGTCCGCATACTCTCTCAGCATCTCCAGATAAAATTCCTCGCTGTCTGCACAGTACAAAAGTCCCTTCTCGATCTCCAGTCCCGGGATCTTTGCCTGCAAAGACGCAAGCTTTGCCTTCTCCTCCGTTTCAGCTTCCTCTGCCTTTGGCAAAACCTCCACCTGCTCTTGCACGCCGTCCTTAGTTCTGTGTACTTTCTCTTCCGGCAGATACTGTAGAAGCTTTCGCTCCAACCGTTCTCCGTCAATCGGTTTTGACAGATAATCATCAAAGCCATTCTCCAGATATAGTTCCCGCATTCCGGATAATGCATTTGCAGTAAGCATAATGACAGGCGTGTCACAGCTCATATTATCCGGCATCCGTTTCAGGCACTTAAGTGTTTCTATTCCATCCATTTCCGGCATCATATGATCCATAAAGATCACATCATATTTTGTCTTCTTCACAAGTTCGATACATTCTGCTCCGCTGTATGCCGTATCGATCCCGATGTGTGTCTGTTTCAGAAGATTCTGTATTACCTTCAGGTTCATCTCCACATCATCAACCACAAGGATCTTCGCATCCGGCGCCGTGAAGGCCGCCCCCTCATAACGGGCATTACGCTCCTCCAGTGTTTTCAGATTCAGCTTACCAATCGGTGAGGCATCCACAACCTTCTGTGGAATCACTACCGTAAATTCCGTACCCTTTCCATATTCGCTGGAAACCGTGATCGTTCCGTTCATCAGACGCAGAAGCTCTTTGGTAATGTTCATCCCCAGACCGGTACCTTCGACATTCCGGTTGTGCTCCATATCAAAGCGTTCAAACTTTTCAAATAGTTTGTTCAGATTTTCCTTGGAAATACCAATGCCGGTATCCCGCACGACAACCCGCAGCATACAGGTATCCCCCTGTCTTTCCTCCGAAATTTCAAAGTCGATTTCACCCTGCTGTGTGTATTTCACGGCATTGGTCAGGAGATTGGTGATGATCTGTCTGACACGCACCATATCTCCATAGAGCTTGAACGGCAGCGTCTCCTGAGATTTCACACAGAGCCGGATTCCCTTCTTTGCTGCCCGGTCAGCTATCATATTATGACAGTCCACCAGAAGGGATGGCAGTTCGTATTCCGCCTCCATGATCTCCGTCTTTCCTGACTCGATCTTAGAGATATCCAGTACATCGTTGATCAGGGATAGCAGCGTCTCCGCCGAATTGTGGACTGCCAGCGCATACTCCCGCAGGCTTTCATCCTGTGCTTCCCGCAAAACCATCTCATTCATTCCGATAATGGCGTTGATCGGTGTTCTGATCTCATGTGACATGTTTGCCAGGAAATCACTTTTGGCCTGATTGGCAGCAAGCACCTTGTTGACCATCTCTTCTTCCTGTGTCAGATCATAAACATAGGCAATAATGCAGTACAATTCTCCCTTTTTCTTATGGACGACCGAAAACTGGATACCACAGCTCACCTCTCTTTTACGGGAGCGCATTCTGCCAAAGTCCAGTTCACCCTGCACAACCCCCTCAAGAAAATGTTCCGCTGATTCTTCCCGTATCTTAAAAAGATCGCTCAGCCGCTGCCCCGTGCGGTGCTCCAGTTCAAAAAACTCATTTGCCGCATCATTTGCAAGGTATACCCGGTAGTCAGTATCAAATATCAGAATATTGGCATCCGAAGACTGAAACACATAGTCACACAGATTTTTGACCGTGATATTCAGTTCGTTCGTCTGCACGCAGAAATACCAAAGGATCATGAACGAAGCGGCTCCTCCCATCCCGGAGGAAGGAAAAGACGGCTTGTGGAACATCGGCAGGACCGTGTCCGGTAACGCAAACAGCATTAAACAGAAATGGGAAGCTATCATACAGGATATGAAACGTCTGCTCTGCTGTGTGTTTTTGCCGTAAAACCACTTGGCAGCCAGAACAAACAGCATGACGAAGCTGACCATGATATAAACCCTGTGTCCTAAAGTGACAGTGTTGTCATGAACGAAATAGGCCATCCTGCCCGGCACAAGAACATACTCGTGTCCTGCATACATACCAAATGCCACCGCATCCGCCAGACCGTACAGACTGTATAAAATAAGAACGACCATTCTTTTACCGAATGGCCATAAGACTAGACTCATAAGCAGGCCAAGTACCCCGGTCAGGTAGCCTGCGATTCCAAGAACTCCAAAAAAGCGCCAGAATTTCGCCAGCTTTACCGTATCTGCCATCCCCATAAGACCGTAACCATAACACCAGAACGTCACGGCCACCCCCATCCAGAGAATGTAAATACTGTTCTGGGCATCCGACACCTTTTCCCTTGCATAATAGCTGATCCCGCATACTGCCGTAGTGGTTCCCAGTACAAGCAGCAGCGCATTCACCAGATTTCCTATCATACTTTCCTCCACCTGTTCCTCTAACAGTGCACATACCGATGCACACTTTCTCTCAGCAGCTCCGGTGCAAACGGCTTGATCAGGCAGCCCTGTGCCCCTACCGTCCGAACTCTTTGCTGCATATCCTGATCATCATCGGCTGTTATAAACAGGATTGGCGTATCGCATATGCTGCGGATATGTTCAAAGGTCTCAAAGCCATCCATCCCCGGCATTTTCACATCCAGCAGGATAAGATCCATCGGCTTTTCCTCCAGTACCTTCAGCGCCTGTTCACCATCCAGCGCGCTGTATGCGACACAGTCTTCTTCTTTTTTTAAAATGTGTTCTACAATCCGAATATTAATCGGCTCGTCATCTACTACTAATATCTTTTTCATTCTATCCCTTATCTTCTCCAAAAGCAATCCCGCCGTAAAAAACAAACGGGCAGAAGACCTTCGTCGGCCCTCTGCCCATTAATCCCCTTTGCACCACATTATCGCATCACAAAGTCCGCACAGCAAAACCTGTGTATTCGTTACTTATGATGTTATTCAGCTGCCTGCATGTTGTCTACAACTGTGTTAAGACCATCCAGAATGTTCTCCATAGCACCGTTCAGTGTCTCTGCATCTGCCTCAGTTACCTGTGTCTGATCGATGTCACCCATCTCTGTGATGATAGCTTCTGCCTCTTTCAGAGCATCCTCAACATCTGCATCTGCTGCTACGTCATCAGAGTTGTAAAGCTCAACTACTGCATTGTAAGCATCAGTCATAGCAGAGTAGTTCTCCTGCAGTGTTGCCCATGTCTCATCAGATACTACTTCGTCGGAACCTGTTGTTCCCTCTGCTGCATCCATACCGTCAACCAGAAGGCTCAGTGCATCCAGAATATCCATCATAGCGCTGTTCAGTGTCTCTGCATCTGCCTCAGCTACCTGTGTCTGATCGATGTCACCCATCTGATTGATAACGTCTTCTGCCTGTGTCAGTACATCCTCAATATCAGCGTCTGCTGCTACTTCGTCGGAGTTGTATAACTCAACTACTGCATTGTAAGCGTCTACCATAGCTGCATAGTTATCCTGCAGTGCTGACCATGTCTCATCTGTCACCATACCATCAGCTGCTGCATCCTCAGTTGTCTCTTCTGCTGCATCCTCAGTTGTCTCTTCTGCAGTTTCCTCTACTGCTGCCTCAGCAGGTTCGCTGCTTCCGCCACATCCTGTAAGGGTTCCCATAACCATAACTGCTGATAATACGATTGCTGCTAACTTTCTTTTCATAATAATGCTTCTCCTCTTCCTTTTAGAAAATAATTATATTGCCATTGCATTGATAGTATCTGCTACCCTGGTCACCTGCTCCATGCACATTTTCTTGGTCTTGCCAAGTCCGGCGGTTATTGTCGTAAGGCCATCCGTCAGATCGTCAATCACCATGTTGGTCACCATATTGCCAAGTCCTGCAATAATGGTGCTCCTCTGTACCTGGAATTTGCCTTTGCCCAAGTCGCAGATCCAGATCTGATTATTCCGGTCGAACTGTGGGAATACAATCACAGTATTCAGTCCGTGTTTCACCAGAGAAGGTTTCCCTGCTTCAAACTCCACGTCCTTAATCTTCTCATAAAGATCCTGCAGTGTAGCACATGTCTTCACATTCAGCTTCTCTATTTTGACACCAAGTAATTCTCCTACTCCCATCGTGTTCTCCTTCCTTCGTCACATCTGTTTCATCAACATGTCTCATTATGCAACAAAACTTCGGATAACACAACTACCATTTTATCGCCTTTTGCCATGCGTTTTGGCACTTGACATTTTCGTCAAATTGTGTTATGTATCTTGTCCTTTATTAACTAACGCCCTTGCTGCCGGCAGTTTTCTGCGCGTCACATGAACCATGTCCCCATTACGCATCTGTAATGTCATCAGTTCCGTATCAAGCCCCTGCACATACTCAGGATTCACATAATAACTCTGATGAGACCTGAAAAAATCATTTCGTTCAAAGGCGTCCGCCATATCATTCAGCCGCTCTGTCATCTTGCAGACACTGCCATCCTCCAGATACAGCAGCACAAGATTTCTCTGCCGTTCCGCGTACATGATCCGGTTGAACGGTATCTGATAGGTTGTCCTGTCATAGGTGAACTCCAGATGCGGGATCAGTGCAAGCGCCGCCACTGCCTTACGCAGAAGTTCTGTCACCGCCTCCCGCAGGATCGGTTTCTCCAGATAGCAGAGTGCCCCCATCCGGAAACCGTCCAGTGCATGCTCCTTGCTGGACGTGGCAAAGGCCACCGGAACCGTCTTATCCTTCTCCCGGATCCTGTTGACAGCCTCCACGCCATCCATCCCCATCATGTAGATATCCATAATGACCAGGTCAAAGCGCCCGGCATAGTATTCTTCCAAAAGCTCCTCTGCCGATGAAAAAAGCGTACACACTGCTGGAACACCGCACTCCATAATATGCTTTTGCAGAATCGCCCTCTCCATCGAATCATCGTCACAGACCGCCACACGCAGTACCGTATCCATCGATTTTCTCCTCTTTTCCCAAAAACACCCCCATTTCCGGAAAATGCCCATCGGAAACGGGGGTATGCTTTTTTGAACTCTTATCTGCTTAGTAAACCATTGCCTTCTCTTCACCATTCAGAACTCTGAGTCCGCCCTGAACAAGCGCAAGAAGCTCATCCTCACCCGGATATACCGTGAAAGGAGCGATCCACTCTGCTCTCTCTTTCAGACCTGCAACGACGGTCTTGTCATAGGCAATACCACCTGTCACAATGATCTGATCAATCTTTCCATTCAGAACGCAGGCCATAGAACCGATATCCTTTGCTACCTGCATGATGAATGCGTCACGCACCTCGGCAGCCTTGGCATCTCCCTCCTGTACCATCTTCGATACGTCTCTCATATCGTTGGTTCCGCAGTATGCGTTGAATCCACCGCCACCAACGATCTTCTTGTAAACTTCCTTCTCGGTATACTTTCCGGAGAAGCACATTCTGATCAACGCTCCACTCGGCACACCGCCCGCACGCTCCGGAGAGAATGCTCCGTCTCCGTCCAATGCATTAAAGATATCGATAACCTTACCCTGCTTATGGGCTCCAACAGAAACACCACCACCCATATGTACTACTATCAGGTTAAGTGCGTCATAGCTCTTGCCATTTTCCTTCGCATAACGCTTCGCTACTGCCTTCTGGTTCAGTGCATGGAACACACTGGTACGGGGAAGCTCCGGAACACCGGAATATCTGGAGATCGGCTCCAGCTCATCTACAACGACCGGATCAACGATATAGGAAGGAACACCGATGGAGTCACCGATCTCTCTTGCCAGAATACCGCCGAGGTTCGACGCATGCTGTCCCTGTACGCCGACCTTCAGATCCTCCAGAAGTTCGTCGCTCACTGCGTAGGTACCACCCGGAATCGGCTTGAGCATACCGCCTCTTCCCACTACCATATCCAGGGAGTTGATATCAAAATTCTTTTCTTTCAGAAGATTGATGATAATATCCTTACGAAAATCCTTCTGGTCTACGATGGATGCGTATTTTGCAATTTCCTCTGTAGAATGTCTGAGGGTCTCCTCAAACAACAATGTCTCGTCCTCAAACACACCGATCTTGGTGGATGTAGAACCCGGATTGATAATCAAGCTTTTTACTGCCATACTGTTCTCCTCTCTGTCTGCTTATTTCATGCTCTCAGCCATCACTGCACCAATGGCAAGAGAATTTACTTTTGTCTCAAAATCATCAGAACGGGATGTCAGGATAACCGGAGCCTTGGTTCCTGTCAGAATGTTTCCGTTCTTAACCTGTGCGGTGTGTACCAGCGCCTTGTATACCAGGTTACCCGCATGGATATCCGGGAAAAGAAGGATGTCCGCATCGCCGACAATCTTTCTGCCCTCTGCTCCCTTGTGCTTTGCTGCCGCAGGGTCGATTGCCAGATCCAGGGAAAGCGGACCGTCTACTACACAGCCTGTGATCCTGCCTTCCTCGCACATCTTTGTCAGCTCTGCCGCATCTACCGTGACAGGCATCTTCGGATTAACTACCTCAACGGCAGCAAGCGGGGCTACCTTCGGATTCGGGATACCGCAGGCATGACATACATCTACTGTATTCTCAATGATATGTACCTTGTCTTCCAGTGTCGGATAGGTCATGAATGCCACATCCGTCAGGAAAAGCAGATGATCGATTCCCTTGATCTCAAATACACACACATGGGATAATGTCTTACCGGTTCTGAGTCCGACTTCCTTGTCAAGCACGCTCTTCAAAAATGACTTTGTATCGATCAGACCCTTCATATACATATCAGCCTTGCCATTATGTACCAGTTCTACTGCTTTCAGTGCTGCTGCATAGTCATCCTTCTCGTCAATGATCTCAAAGCCGTTCAGATCCATATTGATCTGTGCTGCTACTTCTTTGATCTTATCGGCATCGCCTACCAGAATTGCCTCTGCAATCTTGCGCTCTTTTGCTGCTGCTACCGCCTCCAGAACTGCACTGTCCTGTGCCACGGCTACAGCCACTTTCTTCATGCCGCACCCCGACACCTTTGAAATCAGATCATCAAAACTCTTACTCATCTTAACCACATACTCCTTTGTCTTCTCTATTATTCGTTTCTATCGCACGGCCCGCTTTTCCTTCACCAGAGCCATTGTGATTTTCTTATCAAATCATAGCACCATCACAACAAAAAATCAATGAAAGTGCGGAATCTTATCCACGTCCCGACGCCTAGTGATGGAACAGACGGATACCGGTAAAGCACATTGTCATTCCGTATTTGTTGCAGGTCTCGATCACGTTGTCATCCCGCACGGAGCCTCCCGGCTGTGCTACATAACGCACACCGCTGCGATGAGCTCTCTCGATATTGTCTCCAAACGGGAAAAAGGCATCTGATCCAAGTGACACATCTGTCATTTTGTCAAGCCATGCTCTCTTTTCCTCCCGTGTAAACACCTCCGGTTTTACCTTAAAGAATTTCTGCCAGGTGCCTTCCGCAAGAACATCCATATAATCCTCGCCTATGTACAGGTCGATCGAGTTGTCCCGGTCTGCACGGCCGATGCCGTCCGCAAACTGCAGGCCCAGCACCTGAGGTGCCTGTCTCAGAAACCAGTTGTCTGCCTTGGAGCCTGCCAGTCTGGTACAGTGGATACGGGACTGCTGTCCTGCACCGATACCAATCGCCTGTCCACCCTTGACATAGCAGACGGAGTTGGATTGTGTATATTTCAGTGTGATCATGGAAATGGCCAGATCGATCTTTGCCTGCTGCGGGAGTTCCTTGCTTTCTGTGACAATATTTCCGAAGAAATCCTCATCGATCTTTAATTCATTTCTTCCCTGTTCAAAGCTGATCCCATAGACCTGCTTTACCTCGATCGGGGCAGGCGTATAGTTTTCATCGATCTTTATCACATTGTAATTTCCCTTTTTCTTGGCTTTCAGGATCTCCAGCGCCTCAGGCTCGTATCCCGGAGCGATCACACCGTCCGATACTTCCCTTTTGATGATCTTGGCAGTCGCCACATCACAGACATCCGACAGGGAGATAAAATCGCCAAAGGAGCTCATCCTGTCAGCTCCTCTCGCCCTTGCGTACGCATTTGCAAGAGGTGTGAACTCTATATCGAGGTCATCCACCCAGTAAATCTTCTTCTCTACATCCGAAAGTGGAAGCCCAACTGCCGCACCCGCCGGTGATACGTGTTTAAAGGAGGTCGCTGCCGGGAGTCCGGTCGCCTTCTTCAGCTCCTTGACAAGCTGCCATCCATTGAAGGCATCGAGAAAATTGATATATCCCGGTCTACCGTTAAGTACCTCGATCGGCAGGTCGCTTCCATCCGCCATGAAAATGCGGGACGGTTTCTGATTCGGGTTACAGCCATATTTCAATTCCAGTTCTTTCATATTTAATTTCTCCCTCTGAGTTGTATTTATCTTTGTAACTATTCAGAACCCCATTCGCAAAATCGCCTTTTCAAGGCTCCTTTTTTGCTCATGTGGTTACTTCGCCATATAAATTTGACATTCTGTATTTATGCCAGCATAAACAGAAGTCAAATTTGCATGGCTCTGAATAGTTACATATTCTTGTTCACAATCCTTGTCTCATATTCCCCGGTTGCAATATCAATATAACGCACAAACAGGGAAACCTTGTTCTCTTCGTTCAGGTTCTTCCAGATCATATCCGTGAAGCTGTCAATATCCCCTTCTATGCCCACGAGCACCGGTTCGCCCTCAAAACTCGGAAGCGGATTGCCGTCGCCCATGTAAGTATGGATAAAATGTCCTTCGCCAGCCACCGGATTCTCATAGGCAAACGTGTAACGGCAGCATGAGGAGGGATCTCCATTATTGCTTTTCAGGATCGACATAGCATAGTTGTAGCCACCGTTTTCCATGTGCATGATACCGGAAATACGAGGTGTATAGTTCGGTGCATCCGGTTCAAATTCCCGGGTACGGAGTGACTGTTCAAAGGTCTGCTGCCGGTCCATCAGCTCATAGATGGTGTCTGTCTGATCTCCGTTGGTGACGATCGTCTTGTTGCCAAGCACCCGCACCGGCGCATAGATGATCAGGCTGGGATCTTCCAGCTTGGAAGGATCAAATGCCTGTGTCCTGATTCCCTTTCCATCCTCCACGAACACCCTGTTACGGCTGTTGCTGCTTCTTCCCATGATAAAATAGGCTGTCACAGCATATTTTCCATCGGCAGATTTACCGATCACGATTCCTCTTCCCGGATAAGCGTTGGACGAGAGGTCCTTCGCCAGTGAAATTTTCTGCATCTTGTATCCTCCTTATTTTTTCTGCGTTCTTGTATTTTTAGTCTTTCTTTGCTGTTTTCCATGTACTGCCACCTGATCCTTGCCGGCATTCTTGGCCTCATACATGGCCATATCGGCCTTTTTGATCAGCTCCTGCACATCCTCCCCATCTGCCGGGAAATGTGCAATTCCCATACTCATCGTGCAGCGGTACTCCGCATCCTTCAAAAACCACGACTTGCAGAACACCGTCCTTACCCCTTCCACGATCTGGTCATGCCGTTCATACTCCTGTGGAGGGATTAGCACAACAAACTCATCGCCGCCCAGACGGTAACAGGTATTCCGGATTCCCTCGACCCCCTGCATTCCCTGCGCTATCGATTTGAGCAGCACATCTCCGTACTCATGCCCCAGACTGTCATTGATCTTTTTGAAATCATCCAGATCCATGTAGAGCACTGCTCCCTGGGTTCCGTCTTTCCCCGCCTCATCGACATACCGTGCCAGATCCCTCTCGCAGCACAGCCGGTTGTACAACCCTGTCAGAAAATCTGTGTAGGCCTGCCGTTCTATCTTCTGCTGATACATCTTCTTCTCTGTGACATCATAGATGGAACAGACCCTGACCGTCCTGCCATCCACCCATGGGATCTTCTTATAATTCAGATCATACCAGGCGCCTTTCTCTTCCTCGCAGATTTCCAGACTTCCCGCATCACTCTCGTCTGGAATCTGTTTCTCAAAAACTTCTTTTAGATAATCGCTTTCCGGCTCTGCCGGGAGCATTTCCTGAAAATTTCCGTTGGTAAACAGGATCTTTCCACTCTCTATATCCCGCACGTAGATCGCGCTTCCAACATTGTCCAGCACTTCCTCCAGGGCCGCATAAGAGCCTGCCAGCGAATTTTTCTGGATTCTCTTGGTCAGAATACTCTGGAGCACCTTCACAGAATCATTCAGGAATTTAATATCCTCCAGTTCCCACGAATACCCTTGCCTTCTCACTTCGAAACAGGCATACATACCGATTCTGTCCCGCAGGACAATCGGCAATACACAAAGCGCCGCGATCCCGTCCTTTTCCATATCCCGCCGATACTCTCCCTTACTGTTTCCCTTAGAGAGCACCAATGGTTTCTTTCCCAGCAGATAACCGGGTCTTGACTGGTTACGTGTTTGATCAAACCGCGATACCACGCCCTCATGATTCCACTGCGCTATCACGTCCATCCGCGGTGACGTGTCACTCTCTACACCGCACAGATAAGCCTCCTCCAGATTCAGCAGATTGCCGACCACCAGCAAAATGCTGTGCATGATCTCTTCAACCGGCTCGTCACTGTCCAGAAGCTGCACGATCTCTGTCGTAGCCGCCATCCGCTTCAGAACATTTTCTGTCTCTTCCTTGGAAAATTTTGTTCTGCGGCTCTCGGCTTCCGCATTTCTTGCCAGTATCCTGCTTTGCAGAATATGACCGCTCACCTCTCTGATCAGGTCTAACGTCCGCAGAAACTGCCGTTCTGAGATTCGATGCTGAAACTGCTGTGCATAGGCCTGTGCCTCCTGCGCTCCGCATTCCTCAAGCACTGCATAGACAACCCAGGTGATCACACTTTTCCCATCCGACCGAATACATACCGCAGCACATTTCACTGCCTCCGCCTGCGTATCTTCTACCGTCTGTTCTTCCAGTGTACTTCGGGACAGGCTTTCCACAAGCTCTCCTATCCGTTCTTTGGAGATCACCTCTTCCAGCCTCTTCCTGTCCTCCTGTGTTCCTGAGAGTTCTGTCATCTGCATACCGACACTGTCTACACAATACGCATAAACTCCGGTCGCAGCACAGAAAGAATCCTGTAGATTTTTGATCGATTCATTGTCTATCACGTTGTAATAAGCTTCTTTCATGCGGACTTTCCCTCACTGAAAATTCCCAAGGTGCCGGACACCTTGGGATCTTCTTATATTCTTTTATTCGTCAACACTGTAGTTAGGTGCTTCTTTTGTAATATGAATATCATGCGGGTGACTCTCTTTCAGAGAAGCGGCGGAGATCTTTACAAATCTTCCGTTCTGTTTCAGTTCCTCGATCGTCTGTGTTCCACAATATCCCATACCAGAGCGCAGACCGCCCATCAACTGGAATACCGTATCTTCTACGCTGCCCTTGTAGGCAACTCTTCCTTCTACTCCCTCCGGTACAAGCTTCTTTGCATCCGACTGGAAGTAACGGTCTTTACTTCCGTTCTCCATCGCTGCGATCGATCCCATACCACGGTATACTTTATATTTTCTTCCCTGATACAATTCATAGGTTCCCGGGCTTTCCTCACAGCCTGCAAACATGCTTCCCATCATGCAGACATTGCCGCCTGCTGCGATCGCCTTCGTCATATCTCCGGAGTACTTGATTCCTCCATCGGCAATAATCGGGATTCCATACTCTTTTGCCACAGAGTACGCATCCATAATGGCACTGATCTGCGGTACTCCGATACCTGCCACCACACGGGTCGTACAGATGGAGCCCGGTCCGATTCCGACCTTAACTGCATCTGCACCGGCCTCGATCAATGCCTTTGTTCCCTCCCCGGTTGCCACATTTCCGGCAATTACCTGTACATCCGGGAACTTTTCCTTGATCATTCTCAGGCAGCGCAGCACATTCTCCGAATGTCCATGTGCAGAATCCAGTACAATGACATCTACCTTCGCATCCACCAGCGCGCTCACTCTCTCCAGAACATTTGCAGTAATTCCAACACCTGCTCCACACAGAAGTCTTCCCTGACTGTCCTTTGCGGCTAACGGGTATTTGATCGTTTTCTCAATATCCTTGATCGTGATAAGGCCTACCAGATTGTAATCGTCATCCACGATCGGAAGCTTTTCTTTTCTGGCCTTGGCAAGAATCTTTTTGGCATCCTCTAAAGTAATACCCGCTTTTGCAGTGATCAATCCCTCCGAGGTCATGGATTCCTTGATCTTCTTGCTAAAATCAGTCTCAAATTTCAGGTCACGGTTTGTAATGA
The DNA here is from genome assembly GCA_934385475.1 of uncultured Lachnospiraceae bacterium. Taxonomy (GTDB): domain Bacteria; phylum Bacillota; class Clostridia; order Lachnospirales; family Lachnospiraceae; genus UBA3282. The sequence continues at coordinate 30,990 of CAKRPS010000028.1, forward strand.
TACCGACAAGCTTTCTTCCCTCTGTGATCGGTACACCCGAAATGCGGAACTTCGCCATCAATGCATCCGCATCTGCCAGTGTGTGATCGGGTGTCAGGGAGAAAGGATCTGTAATAACACCGTTCTCGGATCGCTTGACCTTATCTACCTCTTCGGCCTGTGCTTCTATGGACATATTCTTGTGGATGATACCAATGCCGCCCTGACGCGCCATTGCAATCGCCATCCTGTGTTCTGTTACCGTATCCATCCCGGCACTCATCATCGGAATGTTCAGCTTGATCTTCTTGGTAAGCCATGTTGTCAGGTCTACCTGATTGGGAATCACCTGTGAATAGCTCGGAACTAACAGCACATCATCAAATGTAATTCCTTCACCTATAATCTGTCCCATCTTCTCTCCTCCTGGTGTAATCTATTTATGAGAAAAGCACATAGAAGCATTGCTCCTTGCAATGCAGTTATGCGCCTTTTATCATCAATCCGTAAATGTCTTGCGGGGAGCTGCATTTTTGATTGCCCTGACCATTGCTTCGTTAGGTTCCAGGATCACTTTCTTGCCGCCCTCACATATCATTATATATCTTTTTTCAGGTTTCTGTTCTACGCCGGAGCTGTAATCAACCGTTTTCATCTCCCGGTTCTTATAATTGTCCAGTCTGTAGGAATTATACGGAGCCATAATCTCCATCTTCTCCACAGAGAAGGTTCCCACCTTTTTGCGTCGGCTCTTGGCCATCACCTTGTCGATGCTGATCTCTTTGTCCAGATACAGGTACTCGTACTCCACATCCGCATTCATATAAGCAAAATAAGCGCCGATTCCTGTGACAATCGCTACCAGAAGACCCGGAACAAATACCATTCCGACCAAAACAAACACCACGGTCAGCATGATCAGCAGAATTTTCAAAAAGCTCATAATTCCGGAACTTTTTCTTGCCACAAGGCACTCTACATAGGTCTCATTCATAATATACACACCTTTCTTCCTAAGTCACGATAGATAGTTTAAATGATATAACACTTTGTCTGAACTTTCAAGCAAATAACGGAAATTTGTATACGTTGATTGACTTTATCAACAGGAATGCTTAAAATTAGGATACATTAAAAATAAAAAAGGAGCAGGACAATGGCTGTCATAGATGAAATCCGCGAACAACGCAAGAAAGCTTTTAAGACCATGGATACCAAAGGAAAACTGGGTTATATCTGGTATTATTATAAGGTTCATATTCTGGTGTCCCTCGCCGTTATCATCTTTGTTGTGGCCTTCATCCAGCAATATCTTTCCAACAAGCCTTACGGCTTCTACGCCTGCTTTGTAAATGCCTCCGTGACCGATTATTCCATCACGGATGCCTGGGCCGATGAGTTCGCGCAGTACGGCCCGGTCGACACCGATGAATATCTTGTTTTCATGGATACCTCTGTCCAGTTATCGGAGAACAGTGA